>JAPLML010000548.1 GCA_026387055.1 Planctomycetota bacterium
CGCGGCGGGCAGGCTGTGACCGTGCTTGCTCCCAGCCTTGGCCTTGCACGGCCACGCAACGGCGCGTGGCCGTGCCACCCGGCAATCGGGTATCACGCCAAACGTGTGCGGGTCAGGAGACCCGCCGCGCTTCCTCAAAAAAGGAATGGCACGGTGTTGGCGCCACAGGACGCAGCCCCGTTCTTGGCCTACCGCGGCGAACTTGCCGCCCTGGCGACCGCCGGCTGCTGGACCATCAGTGCCCTGGCGTTTACGGCGGCCGCCAGACGCCTGGGCTCCCTGGCCTTGAACCTCGTTCGCCTGGGCATGGCCTTTGGCCTCTTCGTTCTCTTCGGTTGGATCGTGCGGGGCTGCGCCTTGCCCACGGACGCGACGGCCCACAATTGGCTCTGGCTCAGTCTTTCCGGGGTGGTCGGCCTGACGCTGGGCGACCTGTGCCTCTTCCGGGCCCTGGTGCTCCTCGGCCCGCGCCTGACGATGTTGATGATGTCGCTCGTGCCGATCATCACCACGCTCATCGGGTGGGTCGTGCTCGGGGAACGCATGGCCCTCTTGAGCGGCCTCGGCATGCTCCTGACCGTAGGCGGCGTGGCGTGGGTCGTGATGGAGCGGAGGCCGGGCGATGCTAAGGGCACCACCGCGGTGTCCGCGACGGGCCTCCTCCTGGCGCTCGGGGGCGCCGTGGGCCAGGCCGTCGGCCTCATCCTGAGCAAGCTGGGGATGGAAGGCTACGATGCCTTGGCCGCTACGCAGATCCGGATCACGGCGGCGCTCGCAGGGTTCATCATTCTCTTCCTGATCCTGAGGGCGTGGCCGCGGCTGACGGCGGCCCTGAGAAGTCCGGCCGGCCTTGGCTTCTCGGCGCTGGGCTCGTTTTTCGGCCCGTTCCTCGGCGTGACGCTCTCGCTCGTGGCGGTGAAATACACGCTGGCGGGCATCGCGGCCACGATCATGGCCGTCGTGCCGGTTCTGATTATTCCGTTTATAGTCATCATCTACCGTGAGCGCGTGAGCGCCCGGGCCGTCTTTGGCGCCCTCCTGGCGGTGGCGGGCGTCGCGCTGCTCTTCCTCTGGCCGCGGAATTGAAGCAACGGGTGGCACGGCCACGCGCCGTTGCGTGGCCGTGCCTTTGTGCCAGGCCGAAGATGCACGGCCACGCAACGGCGCGTGGCCGTGCTACCCGGCAGGTGAGGCAGTGCGCGATGCATGTCAAAAGGCTTGATTCGGCGGCGAGGGTCGGCTAGAATCCCAAGGCCTCAATCCCAGCGGGCATGTGCACGTGCGCATCCCGAGGGTTCGCCAGGGCGGCGTAGCCAAGTGGATCAAGGCAGCGGTTTGCAAAACCGCCATATTTCGTGGGTTCGAATCCCACCGCCGCCTCCAGCTTTCCGCGGCCGCGCTCCTTCGGCACATACGGGCGCCACGTTCTTCCTCTTCTTGCAGCCCCGGCAGGGGCGTAAGAAGTGTCGGGCGCGGGTTTCTTGCGCCCCTCCGGGGCTGACGGCAAGGACAGGCCCATCCGCAGTTGCCGAAAGTAGCGATGTCGTGTTAACGACGTTCTTCCGGCAGGCGGACCCTGGCCAGGTAGATGCCGGTCTTTCCCTCGTGAGACGCGTAGTAGCTGACCCACAGTAGGCCGTCGTGCATTACGAGGCCGGGGTAGCTGGTGTCGCCGCCGGAAGGCAGCCTCAGGAACTCTCGGACGGCGCCCTTCTCGGCATCAAGCCACATCAGGCTTGTGCGCACCACGCCGTCAACCCGGCGGCCGGCGGCGACGAACCGGCCGTCGGCCAGACGGATCAGCCGCGGTCCGCCGATGTGCACCCCAAGGTCTTTCCACGTCCACTCGGTGTAGGGCGGCCGGGCGCTGCCGAGCATGGCTGTGCCGGGCTTCCCGTCGCGGCGAAGGAGGCACAGGCACGTGTCGTCGTCGAGGAACACGAGGGCTGCCTCGTTCGGCTCGCCTTTGTCGAAGAGGCGGGGCAGGACGATCTCGAACCGGCGCCCGTCCGTGCTTCGGTACAGGCGCGTGAACGCGTCTCGCGCGGTGCCGTAGCCGACGCCCCAGGCCGCGCCCTTGTGCCACGCCACGCGCCAGAGCCACACGTCGGGCTCACCGATCGCCACCGGCGCGCTCCAGTCGTTCCCGTCAGATGAAAACCACGCATAGGTCTGATGCCGCGACGGCGATACGGTCCTGAGCGCCGCCGCCCCTGTGAGCATCAGCCGACCGTCCGGGGTGACCGTGATCTTGGGATCGCGCAGGTCCGGCAGTTCCCCCGGGGCGGTCAGAAGCGCCGCCGAAGTCCACGCGTCGCCGTCGGCCGACGCAATCACGCGCAGTTTGCCGTCGTGCGAGACGTGACCCGTTCCCTCGCGGAAGGTGCAGAACCACCGGTCCTTGAACCGCACAAGGTCCGTGAAGGCGTTGTGCGGGGCCTGGTTCCAGATCATGCGGATGCCGAGCAGTTCCGCCACCCCCGGAGGACCGGCCGCGCCAGGCGCCGCGGCAATGGGAAGCACCCGGTCAGGCTCCCGGCCGAAGCCCGTGACGGCCAACCGGTCCGGGTACACCTTGACCAAGGCGTATGCCGTCTCCTGAGTCTCCACCATCCCGGCGGCCGTAAGGTAGTGGATGCCGCCGCGAAGGGCGTGGTCGCCGTCGTGGTAGTGGCCGGCGATGTACGCGACGACGCCTTTTTGGGATTCGAGGATGTCGATGACCTCCGAATCGTTCCACAGCGTGTGGGAGCCGGCGGGCCACACGGGGAAGTGGCAGAAGACGATCACCTTCTCGCCCGCGGAAGCGGCCTCGGCGATCTTGCGCTTCAGCCACGCCAGTTGCTCGGGGCCGAGCGCCCCGTTCCACCACTGGGCATTGCTCGCCCCCTTGGCCTTGAGGTCCTCGTAGTACTTCTCGGCCGCCCGGTACGGCGCCGTGTCGGGCGCAGGGGCGTGAAAGCCGATCTCGGTGCCGTTGAGGACGATGAACCGCCAGCCCGTGCGGCCGAAATCGTAGTAGCCCTTCTTCTCGCCCATCTTGTCCACGCCCAGCGTCGCCAGGACCTTGCCCTTGTTCTCGGGTTCCACGGCGGCGTCGTGGTTGCCCACCACGTGGTACACGGGCATGGACAGTCTCTGGAGCAGGGCGAGGACGGCGTCGAAGTCGGCAAAGCCGGCGTTGATGAGGTCGCCGAGTTGAACCACGAAATCGGGCTTGAGTGTGGCCAGGTGGTTCACGCAGGCATCGAGCTTACGGAGCGAGTCGCGGTAATACCTGCCGATGCCCGGTTCGCGATCGGCGTACTGAGGGTCGGCGATCAGGCCGAACGAGAAGAGGGGTTTTCCCTCGGCAGCGCCGGCGGCTGCGGGTGGCTTGGCATCGAGGCCGAGAACCAGGGCGCTGCCGGCCGCGATGCCCTTCAGGAATTCCCGTCGTCGCAAGCCCATGGGGTCCCTTCCGTTGGCGGAGTCCTCTTGGGGCGCGCCCACTTGGCGACTCCGCCGAAGTCTATGTACCACGGGGCGCGCCCCTGGGCAAGTCTGCGGCGGCCGGAAAGGGGTGTGCCGGGATTTTGTGGCAAGCCCTGTTCGTCAAGGGTGGCACGGTCACGCGCCGTTGCGTGACCGTGGTTGCTCCCCCACATGACCATGCACGGCCACGCAACGGCGCGTGGCCATGCCACCCTCGCCACAAACATGAGGTGCGCCCCGGCTTGGCCGCCTGGCCGATTTGGCTTGGCATTTCGGTCGCCGTCGGCGAAGATACGCGCCCACGACCATGAACGCCGTCGTCACAGCCACCGGCAACGCAGGTTTTCACGTGGCCGCCCCGGGCGCGAGCGTGTTCATCGACGCGTTCTGGGACCTCGGGCCGCGGCTCGGGGGCGGGCGGCGCTCCTCGGCGGCGGAGCGCCTGGCGGCGGACCTCATTCTGGTGACGCATGTCCATTGGGACCACTTCAGCCCGTCGCGAGTAGCGGAGGCGGTCGTCCGGACGGGGGCGCGCGTGGTCGGTTCGGCGGAAGTCGCCCGCCGACTGCGCGGGCGCGTGCCCGACGAATCGCTTATCGTTCTGGAGCCGCCCGAGCCGCGCAGGGGCGGTGCGGCAGGATCGGCCCAGTTCGAGGCGCCTGCCGCCACGGTGACGGCCTTTCGCACCTACCACAGCCGCGACCACAACTCCTATCTCGTGCGAATGGGGGCGTTCAGCTTCTTTCACGATGGCGACAACGAAGACACCCGTCTTCTGGACGCGGCGGCCCTGGCGCCCCTGGATGTGCTGTTCCTGTGCCCGTGGCAAGGCTCCGGGTGGGCCGAATTCGTCGAACGGTTGGCGGCGCGGCAATGGTTCCTCAGCCACCTGTCGGACCAGGAACTGGATGAACATGCCGCCGGCCGGTTTCTTCCGGGCTTGTGCGAGCGCGTTCCGCTGCCGGCGCGGGTGGTGGCCCTCCGGCCGGGGGAGTCGTTCACGTTTGATTGAGGCGGGCGATGAAAGCCCTAGCCGGAGGGCGGACGCTGGGGTAGAATTCGGCCATGAAACCCGAACGCCAGCCCGGTGGCGTGGTCCGCGATCGCCGAAGCCGGTTTATCGAGATCTTTCGGACCACGCCCGCCAAGACCGTGTGTCCGAACTTCTACGTGCTCGCGCACGCCAACGGGTGCACGTTCCGCCCCCAGTGCGAGTACTGTTACCTCAAGAGCAGCCTCTGGCACCTGCAAGGCCATGAAGCGTTCTCCAACGTGGACCGGATGCTCGACGAGGTCCGCCGGTGGATCTCCCAGGATGGGCTGGAGTCGTATGTGCTCAATACGGGGAACCTCTCCGACAGCCTGGCCTTCGAGCAGATCCGCCCGATGATGCCGCGCCTGGTCGGCGTCTTTCGCGAAGCCCAGGCCGCCGGCCGGAAGCACGCCCTGCTGCTGGTGACCAAGGGAGGCGTGCGCGAATGTCAGGCGTTGCTCGAGACGGAGTCTTGCTCCAACGTGATCGTTTCCTTCTCGGTCAACAGCCCTGACGCGGCGGAGGAGTATGAGCAGGGAGCGGCGCCCGTGCCCGACCGCATGGAGGCGGCGCGGCGATTGAAGGACGCCGGCTGGCGCGTCCGCCTCCGCATCGACCCGATGTTCGCCGGCCGGGACTACGGCGGGATCATCGAGGACGTTCGGGCCCTCGCGCCGGAACGGGTTACCCTGGGCAGCCTTCGCGCGGAGCCCCACCTGCTGCGCGTCATCGACCACGGGCTCTTCGCCGCCCTCGACGCGCCGGCCGAGAAGGGCGGACTGGCCCGGTATCCCCTGGCCGCGCGCCTGGCGCTCTACCGCCCGGCCGTCGAGGCGCTGAAGGCCGTCTGTCCCATCGGGCTGTGCGAGGAGACCCGCGACGTCTGGGAGGCGTTGGGCCTCGACGCCGACGCCCGGTCCTGCAACTGCGGGTCGTAGGTGCGGGACGGGCGCAGGATCCTCTCGAGAGTCCTCTGAACGGAGCACCTGCGCATGGTCTGCATGGCACGCAGCGGGCGACGCCTGTCGGGTACTCGCTCTGGGAGTTCCGGGTGTTCCCGTGGAGAAAGGTCCTCATGCGTCGTGCATGCACGCTTCAACTATTGATGTTCTCGGCGGCACTGGTGCTGCTGAGCACGATCACGGCTCAAGGTGCGGATGTGCCCCAAGCAAGATCGCAGGCAGACTGGCTTGTTACCCCCGTGAAAACATCCGCCACGGTCACGGAGGATGCCGCCAAGGGCCAATTGGTCCTCGCCAACGGCCTGGTGCGGCGCGCGTTCCGCACGAAGCCGAACTTCGCGGCGGTGGACCTCACGAACCTCAGCACCGGCGCCAGCGTCCTCAGGGGGGTGAAGCCCGAGGCAATCATCGAGCTCGACGGCAAGCGCTATGAAGTCGGCGGCCTGAAAGGGCAGCCCGATTACGCCTACCTGGCCCCGGCGTGGCTCGAGCAGATGACCAGCAGCCCGGACGCCTTCCGGTTCACCGGCTACGCCACGGGCAAACCCCAGCCGCGATACGAGTGGAAACCCAAGCGTCACGCGCCGAACGTGGCGTGGCCGCCGGCGGGCGTGACTCTCGTTGCCAACTTCCAGCCGCCGGAGGGCCTGCGCGAGAAGTACCGCGGCCTTGCGCTCTCGGTCCACTATGAGTTGTACGACGGCATCCCCGTGCTTGCGAAGTGGGTCACGGTATCCAACGGCGCCGGCAAGGAGGTCGTCGTCGGGTCGGTCGAGACGGAGATCCTGGCGGTCAATGAGCAGGAGAAGGCGCGTCTGCACGTGGAGAGCAACTACGCCTTCGCGGGGATGAACACGACCTTCTGGGGCCCCGACCCGGACTACAAGACGCAGATTGACTACGAGTACAAGATGTCGCTCCTCCTGACGAGCAAGCCGCCGCTGGGACCGGGGGTGCACCTGGCGCCGGGCGAGACGTTCGAGTCCTTCCGCACGTACGTGCTCCTCCAGGATAGCGACGACCGCGAGCGGCAGGGCCTGGCGCGGCGGCGGATGTATCGTACCCTCGCGCCCCAGGCCGCCGAGAACCCGATCCTGATGCACGTTCGCAGCGCCGAGCCTGCGGCCGTCCGGGTGGCCATCGACCAGTGCGCCGCCGTGGGCTTCGAGATGGTCATCATGACGTTCTGGAGCGGCTTCAACATCGAGAGCGAGGACCCGGCCTACATCGCGCGGTTCAAGGAACTGGTGGACTATGCCCACGGCAAGGGCGTGGAGCTCGGCGGGTACACGTTGATGTGCGCGTCGCGCGACGCCGGCCCGGCCAGCAACTGCATCTCCCCGCAGACGGGCAAGCCGGGGAGCAAGTTCGGGCAGAGCGCCTGCCTGGCGAGCGAGTGGGCCGACGGGTACTTCCGGCGGGTGCTCCACTTCATGGACGCTACGGGGATGGATGTCATCGAGACCGACGGGCCGTATCACGGCGACGTGTGCGCCTCGACCGCGCACAAGCACCACGTCGGCCTGGCGGATTCCCAGTGGGCGCAGTGGCAGGCCTGCGTCGGCTTCTACCACGAGTGCCGCAAGCGAGGAATCTACATCAATACGCCAGACTGGTACTACCTCAACGGCAGCAACAAGTGCGCCATGGGGTACCGGGAGACGAACTTCAGCCTGCCCCGCGCGCGGCAGATCCTGATCGCCCGCCAGAACATCTACGACGGCACGTTCGAGAAAGCGCCGAGCATGGGGTGGCTGTTCGTGCCGCTCGTGGAGTACCACGGGGGCGGCGCCGCGGCCACGTTCGAGCCGCTTTCGGAGCATCTGCCGGACCTGGAGTGGCACCTGGCGCAGAACTTCGGCAGCGGCGTGCAGGCGTGCTACCGCGGGCCGCGCCTTTTCGACACCGACGCCACGAAGGCCCTGGTGAAGAAGTGGGTGGAGTTCTACAAGAATCGCCGCGCCATCCTGGATTCGGACATCATCCACGTCCGCCGCGCGGACGGCCGGGGCATCGACTGTATGATGCACGTCAATCCGCAAACCGAGGAACGGGCGCTCGCAATGGTCTACAACCCCACGGAGCGCGACGTCGACACGGCGCTGAGGCTGCCCCTTTACTACACAGGCCTGACCGACAAGGCGAAGGTCCGTCGCGAGGAGGGGACGGCGAAGGAGTATCGGCTCGATCGCGATTACAGCATCACGGTGCCTGTCCGGATGGGGCCGCGAAGCATCACGTGGTTTGCCGTGGGCGAGTAGGCGAGGGAGAGATGGCGGGCAACGTTCAGGAGTGTGCCATGAATCACCG
>JAPLML010000238.1 GCA_026387055.1 Planctomycetota bacterium
ATGGAACTGGCGGCCGAGCTGGCGCCGGCCAAGAAGGCCTCCTGCTGGGAGAAGATCCTGGCTATCCGTGAGCAGCAGTACCGCCTTGTCAGCAGCGCCGGCCGCACGGAGGCAGGCGACAACCTCCTCGAGGCCCTCCTCGCCGTTGCCGACGACCGTAGCGATGCCGGCGACGTCTCCGGCGCGGCAGGTCTGTTTCGACGGGCGTCGATGATTGCCACTGCCGTCGGGGCCGACCGGAAGGCCGAAATCCAGTTCCGATCCGAACGGTCAGCCGCCCGCGCTCGCATCCGGAAGCAGGTCGATGGCCTCCAGGCCCGTGTCGAGGCCGACCCCAACGATGCCGATGCCCGGAACCAGGCCGTGCAACTCTGCGTCGTGGAACTTGACGACCCGGCCCGTGCGGCCACGTTCCTGAACGAGACCTGTGATGCCCAGATGCGCAAGTACGTGCCGGCTGTTCTCAAAGGACTCGACGACGCGCCGGAAGTGGCCTGTATGGAACTGGCACGGTGGTACCAGAATCTGGCCGCCTCGGCCGGGCCGGCGGGCAAGGCGGCCATGCTGAAGCGCGCCCACGGCTACTACGAGCGATACCTCGGACTCCACACTTCGGATGACTTGCCGCGAAGCCAGGCGGCCCTTGCGATGCGGAAGATCGAGGAACAACTGGCCAGACTCTACGCCACGGAAACCGCCCGGTGGCTCGACTGCCTGAAGATCATCGACCCGGAAAAGCATACCGTCTTGGGCAAGTGGACGAAGACGGACGCCGGCCTGCGCGCCGCTCCGTTTTTCTGCGCCCACATCCGCATCCCCTATGGCATCGAGGGAGGCTCCGAGATTGTGGCGAAGTTCGTGCGAATGACCGGCAAGGGCGACGTTGCTATCCTCATGCCCGTCGGATCGGGCTTCGTCGGGTTCCACTTGAGTGCCTTGAAGGGGACGTACACGGGCCTGTTCGACGCCCGGACCGGTAACCGGGACGGAACCCCAACGAGCCTGACGAACGGGCAGGAATACACCCTAGCCATCAAGGTCATGCCCCGCCGCGACTTGGCCGAGGTCGACGTCACCCTTAACGGCAAGCCGAGCCTCTCCTGGAAGGGCCTGCAGACAGCACTTTCGCCCAACGAGCATTGGCCTGTGAAGGACACAAAGTCGCTGTACCTGGGGGCCTCGGAGTCCGAAGTCCTGTTCAAGAGCGTTCGCTTGAGCAAACTGCGCAGCTCCCGGCTGCGCTAGCCGACGTTGAGGGCTGGCACCTTCGGAAGAGGGAAGGCAAGGCCCCGCCGGAGTAAGCGAGCGGGGTGTGACGCGTCAGCCCCCTCCGCCGGCCACCGGCACCGTCGACAGCCTGCGCGGCTGTCGACGGTGCCGCGGCTTTCTTACCCGAGGAGACCGTGCCGACGCGTCGCTCGGGCTCCTGGACAGCCAAAATTTTGGCATTTCGTTCTTGACAGGGCCGCCAGACTCACTAAAATTTTGGCAGTTCGTCCGGAAAGTACGGAACCGGTTGCCGCGGGCGCTGTCAAAGTCAAGGGAAAGGATTTCCCCATGGAGCAGAGCGGGCCCCTCTATCTCAGCCGCCGGGAACGCCAGATCATGGACGTCATCTACGCCTGCGGCGAAGGCTCCGCCGCCGAGGTCGTCGAGCGTATCCCCGATCCCCCCACGCGCACGGCCGTGCGGACGATGCTGCGGATCCTCGAGGAGAAAGGCCACCTGAAGCACCGTAAGCAGGGCCGTGAGTTCATCTACCAGCCCACGCGGGCCCGGCAGCGCGCCGGGCAGTCCGCCCTGCGGGGCGTCCTGGCGACGTTCTTCGAGGGGTCGCTCGAGAAGGCCGTGGCCGCCCATCTGGCCGACCCGGCGGCGGAGCCGACGCCGGAAGAACTCAAGCGGCTCGCCCGCCTGATTCGCGACGCCAAGAAGAGGGAGGGCTGACCATGTCTCTCTCATCCGGCATGGAATGGCTGTCGTCTGTGGGCGCGGCGTGGCTGCCGGTCCTGGTGGATGCGGCCATCAAGGGATCGGTGGTCCTGGTCCTCGCGTGGGTGGTGAGCGTTATGGTGCGGCGGGCCTCGGCCGCCACGCATCACCTGGTGTGGTTCCTGGCGCTGGTGGGCCTGCTGGGGCTGCCGGCGCTTTCCGTGGCTCTGCCCGGCTGGCAGGTGCTGCCGGGTTGGTTCGGTGTCGGCCGGACGGCGGCACTGGATGCGCCGGAGGCGGCGAGACCTCCTGCGGCGGTTGAGCCCTCCGCGCCGCCGGCGGCCGACGGTCCGCCGTGGTCCGCCGGTCGCTCGGAGGCCTCGCCTTCGCCGCCGCGGCCCCTTGGGGCGGCGAGCGGGCCGCCGCCGGCGCCCGCGGCATCGCGGTCCGGGTCGTCGGCAATGAATCTATGGATATGGATTCTTCCACTTTGGGCGGCCGGGGCCGCCTTGTCCCTGGCGCCCCTCGCCATCGGCCTCGCGAGTCTTCGGCGGTTGCGCCGCACCTCGCGCCGGGTGGCGGATGGCCCCTGGGCGGCCTTGCTCGAACGGTTGTCCGCCGAACTGGGCCTGAAGCGGCGGGTGGTTCTCCTGCGGAGCAGCCAGCGGTCCATGCCGATGGCCTGGGGCCTCGTGCGGCCCACACTGCTGATCCCGGACGAAGCCGAGGGGTGGTCCTCCGAATGTCTGCGGGCCGTTCTGTTCCATGAGCTTGCCCATATCAAACGTTGGGACTGCCTGACGCAACTGGTGGCGCGGATGGCCTGCGGCCTGTACTGGTTCAACCCGCTGGCCTGGCTGGCCCTGCGCCGCATGGTGGCGGAACACGAGCGGGCGTGCGACGACGTGGTCCTTGCCGCGGGCGGCCGGGCTCCCGAGTATGCCGAGCACCTGCTGGAGGTGGCCTCGCGCCTGCCGGCCGTGCGGTTCAGCCTGGGGGTCGGCATCGCGCTGGCGCGGCCGTCGAGGCTGGAGGGCCGGCTGCTGGCGATCCTTGACCGCAAGCGCAGCCGCCGAGCCGTCACGCGGGCGGCCGCGCTCGGCTCCATCCTCGCCCTGGCGGCACTGCTCATGCCCCTGGCGGTCATGCGGCCGATGGTGCAAGCGGAGCAGGCGGCCGTGGAGAAGACCAAGGACGCGCGGACACTCGACCTCCGCGGCAAGAAGGTGACCGATGCGGACCTCAGAAAACTCAAGGACCTCGAAGCCTTGGGGGAACTGTACCTCTCCGGCAACGGCATCACCGACGCGGGCCTGAAGGAACTCAAGGACCTCAAAGGCCTGAAGACGCTCGGTCTCGTGTGCTGCGGCAAGATCACGGACGCGGGGATGAAGGAAGTCGGAGTGCTCGCGGGGTTGCGTGAACTCCGTCTCGTGAACACCACCGTGACGGACGCCGGACTGGCGGAACTCAAGGGCCTCGATTCGCTCCATGCCCTGTACCTCTCCGGCCCCAAAATCACGGACGCCGGACTCAAAGTGCTGAAGGACTTCAAGGGCCTGCGGGAGGTTTGTCTCCTGGGCCCCACTTTCACGGACGCCGGACTGAAGGAACTCAAAGGCCTGAAGGACCTGCGTGCGCTCCACCTCCGGAGCGACAGGATTACGAACGCGGGCCTGCGAGAACTCAAAGGGTTCACGGGCCTCCAGGTGCTCAGCCTTCCGGACACGAGCATCACGGACGCCGGCCTGAAGGAACTCAAGGGCCTGAAGGCACTGCGGCAACTGAACCTGCGGTCTACGAAGGTCACCGATGCCGGAATGCGGGACGTGGCGGAGGTCAAGGGCCTTCAGATGCTCGATCTCACCTACACGAACGTCACAGATGCGGGGCTGAAGGAACTCGAGGGCCTCAAGGGGCTGGGGGAACTCCATTGCGTGGGCGCCGCCGTCACAGAGGCCGGCGTGGAGCGCCTCCGTAAGGCGCTGCCGGAAGCCAAGATCATTGCCGGCCCCGGTGGGGGCGCCAGGCCGTCGCTGGAACCCGCCGCAGAGTCAGGGGAACCCTATACTGGGGCTTCCCTGCCAGCGGTCGCGCAGGCGGTACCTGTCCCTGCGGCAGCATCGGACAAACCGGCGCCCGGACTCGCCGCTGCGGATGAAGTCCTGAAACAGTTGACTACGATCGTCGAACTCGAAGAGCGGATTCTTGCCGCGGCGCAGGAGCGCCTCAAGACCGGCCGTGCTTCTGCCGACGACGTCGGCAGGCAGCAGGTGAAGGTGACCGAGGCCAAGCTGCGTCTGGCGGAGCGGAAGGCGGAGTTGATCGCCCAGAGCAAAGAGCCTCGCGGCGCCGGCGATCAAGCCCCGGGCACATCGACCCAGGCCGCGCTTCAAGACGAGATCCGCAGGCTGCTGGCGGAAGCCGTTGCACAAGAGGAGAAACTCCTTGCCCAGATGCGGCAGCGGTACGATGTGGGAAAAGCTACCAGCGAGGAAGTCGACCGGCAGCAGGTGCGGGTGACCGAGGCCAAACTGCGGCTGGCGGAGCGGACGAAGGCGACGGCGGCACAGGCCGAGAAATCCGCCGGGGCTGCCAGCAGAACCTCCGGGGCGCCGTCCGACGGGTGGGGCGAGGCCTTTGAAGGCGTGCAGTGCCGGCTCCGGGCCGACCGTATCACCTGGAAGTGCGGCGAAATCCCCACGTTCAAGGCCGACGTGCGGAATCAGGGCACGCGAGAAGTGCACGTGCACATGGTCCAGGAGATCCGCTGGGAACTGCAAGTGGACGGCGACTGGTACGTGTGGGGGCGTGGGCTCCCTTGGGTCGGCTGGCGAACGCTCACACCCGGCACGGGTGCCGATGGCATCTCCTTCAAACTCGATGGCAGTTGGCAGCGCAAGAGCGACCGCAGACCGCTCGCCCTGACACCTGGCATACACGTCGTGCGAGTGGGTCTGCCGATTCCGCCGGACGTCGATCCTTCCGAACCGCCCGTCCCCTTGGACCAGATGGGGCGGTCCGTGAGCAACGCGGTGGAGATTGAAGTCTCGCCGGGCGAGGCGAAACCGGCTGCCACTCCGGCGCCCGTGCCTGTGCCGGTCTCTTCTGTGCCCGAGAAGACGCCGCCGCCCGCCGGCGACGCGGCAGCGCGCGCGGACCAGCGCGTCTTCCCCCTCAAGTACCAAGAGGCGGACGCGTCCGAGGCCGTGGTATCCGGCAACACCTACCAACGCAGTCTGCCAGGGAAGCCCGCGGAGGTCAAAACGGTGCCCACCGGCCTCTCGGGTGAGGCAGTGTACTTCTCGCTCACGGTTGGCCCCAGGAAGGTGCTGGCCCTCCTGGAGGTGGCCTCGCCGCCGAGGCTTTTTGTGGATGTCGCCGGCACGGGCGACCTTTCCGCCGTCCAGCCCCTGACCGCAAGGCCCTGGGGCCCGGTCCAGCAGTTCGGCCCGGTGGACATCGCCGTCAGCGGCAAGGCCGGGCCCGCCGTGCGGGTGCGGTTCCTGTGTGCGGCCGACAAGTACCTGGCGGCCAACAAGGACCTCGCGGTTGCCCCCGCCGGATACATGGCGGGCGAGGTCAATTTGGGCGGGGAGTGGTACCGCGTGGCCCTGGTGGACCACGGCCTTACCGGGCGATATGACAACGTCCTGCGGGGCGAGCGCGACTTTGGGTGGTTGAGGGAGGACACCCGCCTTGCGCTCCACCTGATCCAGGACGGCGATTTCCCGCCAAGCCCTGGCACGGGCGAGACGCTGCCCCTCCTGCCCGCCCTGCACGTCAAGGACGCCTACTACAGCGTCCGGGCGGCGCCGGACGGCTCCTCGATCGCGCTGGCCAAGGCCGAGCCCGAGTTCGGCACGCTCGACACCGGGTGCGCCGACCTCGGCCTGGCGCTGGTCGGCGAGTATGGCTTTCGTAAGCTCAGCGGCTCCGGGGGCAAGTGGCAGATTCCTGCGGGATGGCATGCGGCCACTGGCGCCACGCTGACCCGGAGCGACGGAGCGGGGGCTCTCTGGTCGCTGCACGGCGTCTCGTCCTGGGGCCGGCTGGCCAGGTTCGAAATAAGCGCCGGCCAGGTGCTGTCGTTGCGGGCCGGTTCGCCCCTCTCTGTGAAGGTGCACCCCAGCGGCCTTCAGCCCAATGGGATGATCCACTTTGCCCTTGCGCTGGTGGTCCAGGCCGGCGAGGACTACAACGCTGCGCCAAAGAAGGGCGGTGTCCCACAGCCGCCCAGGTTCCGGGTCCTCGATGAAGCAGGCAGGACTCTTGGCTCCGGCGTCTTCAACCCCGGCACCGAGGGCACGTACTCGTGGTGCTGGTGGCGAGTGCCCGCAGGCGTCACGGGCAAGTACCGCGTGGAGGTGGAAGGCGACTGGGGGCCGTTCGAGATCGCCCGGGGCGAGCCGGAGTGGTTCAGCGTCCGATGATGCGTTACCTGTCCGGAATTTTGCGTTACTGATTGGTGTGGAAGAGATTGGCTCGCCGATCGCAATATGCGCGCGGCCTTGAGCGAGGCGTGGCTCGGACCCTTGGAGGAGACGGCGATGAGACACGCACTTCTGGCCGTGTTCGCTGCGGTGCTGGTGGCCGGCGCCGCCCTGCCTGTGCGGGCGCAGGGCGAGTTTCCGCTGAAGTACGTGGAGTCGCAGGACGCCAACGGGCCGACGACTTACACGGGGGGAATCGACGGGACGGGGCCGGAGATCAAGGTCTTGCCGAAGGGCCTGGCCGGCAAGCCCACGGCATTCCGGCTTCCTCTCAAAGGTCCGGTGGTCTGGGCCGTGCTCGACAAGTCGGCATCGCCCCCAAAACTGTACGTCGACGCCGCCAGGACGGGGCACCTGTGGGCCGTCGAACCGCTCATGGGCACACCTGCGGGACGTGGCGCCGGCACCATGCGGTTCGGGCCGATCGCTGTTCCGGTCGGCGAGGGAAAGGAGGCGGCGATTGCCAGGGTCCTCCTGGTCACCGCCGACGAGGCCCGCATCCTGGGTGTGACGCCGGCCGGCTCGATGGTCGGCGACGTGAAACTGGCCGGCGCGTCGTATCGCGTCACGCTCATCGACGGCGACCTCGACGGCCGCTATGCGAGCGCCGACCTTCTGGCGGCGGGTGCCGCGTGGCAAGCGGACATGATTGCGATTGGCCCCGTCCCGCCTGCCGTAGCGCCCATCGCAAGGCCAGATGGCGGCGGCCGGGTCGGCTGCTCGACGAATCGGATCCCGGCGTCCGAGGTCATGCCGCTCGCGAAGGCCGTCCGCGTCAAGGATACCTACTACCGCGTTCAGGTCGCGCCGGACGGGGCTTCGATACGCCTCGAGAAGTACGAACCGAAGATGGGAACGCTCGACATCGGCGTTGCCGATGCCAGGCTCAGGGTCATGTCTGATACGGGGTACTATGACCTCACCGGGTCGGACGGCAAGTGGCAGGTTCCCGAGGGCAAGTACCAAGGCCAGGTCCTGACGCTTTCCAAGACCGACGCCGGGGGTAAGACGTGGACGTTCACGCGGCAGGAGATGGGGCCGCTGGCCAAGTTCGAGGTGCGTGGCGGGGAGACGACCGCGATCAAGGTCGGCCCGCCCCTGGCGCTCAAGGTCGACGCGAAGAACGAACCGCCCGGCCAGGTGTCCCTCGAGATCGCCCTCGCGGGCAAGGGCGGCGAACGCTACTCGGTGCGCCTCAACCATGGCGGGTCGCTGTTGCCGCCGCCCACGGTGCAGGTATTCGATGCCTCCGGCAATGTCCTCGCCGAGGGCAAGGCTGAGTATGGCTGAGGCGGCTCCTGCCGGTACTCGTGGCGAGTACCTGAAGGCTTCAAGGGCAAGTACCGCGTCGAGGTCGAGGGCGACTGGGGACCGTTCGAGGTGACCCGTGGGCCGCCCGAGTGGTTCAGCGCCAAGTAGACTGGCCGGCGGGCGTCCGCAGCCCGGTGGACGGCCTGTGAGGGTGTCATGCGGGTCCGCCTAAACTGCGATGCGAAAAGCGACTGCCGAATGCAAGGCTTTGATTTACAGAGAGTTGCACGGCTTCCTTCCCCTCATTTGCGGGGGTATTATGCGGACTCCCAGGGCGGTCCTGGGATGCTAGGCAGGTCCGTCTAATCATTGTTGGGGCAAGAAAGGATGATATGATCGCGCAAGATCAGATGCACCTTCTGGCGACAGTCGCACTCATGCTCGTCTTTGGGTGTTCTCGTGAACCCGCGGCACACGTGGATGATGCTCCGCAACGCGTCGCGTCCACGAGGACATCGGACAAAGTTGTAGGCGTGTATGAGGCGCCGCACCTGGTCGCGTCTGCGGAGACTGCCGACAAGTTTGTGGGCGAGGTCGTCGCACTGGTTGGTGAAGCCGTAAACGGGAAAACCCCCAACGTCCGGGTGACCTCAGACTTCCACGTGGTATGTGTCGGGTACTTCCAGTTCAAGGAAATGCCCGGAAGACAGGTGTTCGACTGGCCTAAGGACATCCTCGGCACCCACGTCGAAAGACCTCAGCAAGATCCAGCCGCCGGGTGGAGTGCCACTGCCTGTTGTGGGGCCTAAAGGCGAATATACCGTGGACGGTTTGAACAAGGCGAGAAAGCGTATGGAGGCCGTACCTAAAGGAGACCTCGAGAAGTGGGTCGTCGAACTGGAACGGATCATGGACAAGAAACTCAAAGATGGGGTTCCAAGTGCAAGACAGGCATGCCGCACCGGCTTCGTGATTCACGTGAGCGTGGCGTTCGACGATCTCAAGTGGAACCCCAAGACCGCGGACGATCTCTTCAAGCGCGCCCAAACCATGCCAGCGACTGAAGCCAAAGTCTGGAAGGAAGCGTTTGAATCGCTGCTGAAGAAGAAGATCGGACAAACGGACGCTGAAGTCTACGACGGAGGGCCAGCGTGGGCTGTTCCACTCGTCCTCATCCCGGTTGACGCTCTTCACGAAGGGCAGAAGTACAGCGCCGAGCGTGGCAAGAAGTATCTGGCTCGCATGAAGCAACTGACCGCTGCTGACGTCTCACTCTGGAAAGACAAGGTGGACGAATTCGGTGGTACAGAACTCGACGCCGCAGTCAACATCATCCTGCTGGATGACTACTTCGACAAAGAAAAGTTCCAGCGGGAAAAGTTCAAGGCCGCTATCGAGGCGCCGCACCTGGTCACGTCTGCGGAGACTGCCGACATGTTTGTGGGCGAGGTCGTCACACTGGTTGGTGAAGCCGTAAACGGGAAAACCCCCAACGTCCGGGTGACCTCAGACTTCCACGTGGTATGTGTCGGGTACTTCCAGTTCAAGGAAATGCCCGGAAGACAGGTGTTCGACTGGCCTAAGGACATCCTCGGCA
>JAPLML010000715.1 GCA_026387055.1 Planctomycetota bacterium
ATGGCGACGGCCCGGCCCTGAAGTATGTTGCCATGCTCATCTGCCGGAACGTGGCCGCGCAGGATCCGCCACGTGCCTACGTCATCCCAGGCGAACCGCCCCTCGACCACGTGGACGCGGTCGGCCTGCTCCAGGATGCCGTAGTCGATGCTGATGCGCGGCAGGCGCGGGAAAACGCGGGCCAGGGCGGCGTCCATGCGGGCCGTGTCGAGGTCGGGCACGAGCTGGGCCAAGCCCTCCCAGAGATCGGGCAGGCGGCGGCGGATCGCCTCCAGGATGGCGTCGGTCCGCCAGAAGAAGATGCCGCTGTTCCAGAAGTAGTCGCCGGAATCGAAGTACGCCTCGGCCACGGCCATCGAGGGCTTCTCGTGGAACCCCGCCACTTCGTAGACGGTCTGGCCGTCGATCTCCTTGACGGCCTCGCCGCGCAGGATGTAGCCGTAGCCGGTGGCGGGGAACGTCGGCCGGATGCCGATGGTGTAGAGGGCCTGGGGATCGCTCTCGACGATTGATTCGGCGTGGCGCAAGCACTCGCGCAGCCCCTCGGCCGGCTGGATGAGGTGGTCCGACGGCAGGCAGACGATCGTCTGGTCGCCCGCGCGCTTGCGGACGATCTCGGCCGCCAGGCCGATGCACGGGGCCGTGTCGCGCTTCCGCGGCTCGACGATGATGTTCTCGCGCGGCAGGCCGCCCAGCAGCCGCCGGGCCACCTCCTGGTGGCGGCGGTTGATGAGACACAGGATCCGCTCGGGCGGCAGGAGGTCCTTCAGGCGGTCGAGCGTCTGCACGACCAGCGGGTCGCCGCCAAGAATGCTGAGGAACTGCTTGGGGCAACTCTCGCGACTGGCCGGCCAGAGGCGCGTGCCCTCTCCCCCCGCCATGATCACCGCATACATCGTGGGCTGCCTCGCTCAGAAGGCCGCGGCCACCCCGCGGCAGTAGGCTCGATCCCGCCGCGGCAGCAGCGGGAGACCCCGAAATCGCGAATCTCCCGCCGCTCCCGCGGCGGGCTCGGACTCTCTATCGGTATAGGCCGCGAACCGCCGCCGGTCAACCATTTTCCGGGGCCAAGGGATACGCGGTCGGTCACACCCAACTGAGCTGCGCGACGTAGTCGTCGGCCGAGTCGAATGGGAGCGTCCCCGCAGGTTTCGGGAGGCGCGTGCCGTCCCGCGTATACGAGCCGACGCTGTGGCCGGTGATCCCGAACGGTTGGTCGCTGTTGTCAGCCTGCACCGCCCGGATGGAGATTGTGCCGAGGGTCCAAGCCGACACGTTCGAGTTGATAAACGAGGCGGCGCCCTGTAGGCCCTTGACCGTAAGACTCGCGATGGAGGCGTGCGCCGTGGCGTCCCCGGCCCGCAGATTGCTGCTCCGCATGCCGCCGACCGTCACCGCGCCGAGCGGCGCGGACCGTTGGCCACGTCGCCCAGGGTGAGCGACGCCAGGCTCGAGGCATTCACCAGTTGCCATGGACTGCCCCCGGCGCCCGCGGCGCCCTTGATCGTGACCGCGCCGACCTTGCCCTGAACGTCCCAGACGCTCGGCGCCACGCTGCCCTTGATCGTGGCGGAACCAAGCGTCTTGCCGGTCGCCGACACACCGGCGCCGGTGAGTCGCAGGTTCGCCTCGAAGTCGTCACTGACGGCAAGCGTTCCTACGCGCGGCGCCTCAATCGTCTCGACCGTGCCGTCGGTCTCCAGCCACTGGTTGGCCGTCACCGACGTGATGGGCATGCCGGAAGTCACGCTCACGTCGGTCGCGTGGTCGAGCGTTATGGCTACGCCGGCCGTGGACGCGGGCGCGCCGCCGATCTCGATCGCGGCGCCCGTGACATCGCCCAGTTTCAGCGTGCCCAGGCTGCCGGCAATGTCCGCGCCGCCGCTGAGGTTGACGGCGGCGGCGCCGATGCTCCTCAGAGACCCCGCCGCGTAGAGGGTGCCGGCGGCGGAGGAGGCGCCGGTGCCCGTGAAGACGACGCGGGTGAAGTCGGCGCCGCCCTCAACCTCGCCGTAGCCGCCCCCGCTGAGGGCAAAGGTGACGAGGTTGTGGAGGACGTCGGCGACGATGAGCTTCACGTTGGTCCGGCCCGCGAAGCTGCCGAACCGCCAAGCGAACAAACGCGGCGTGTCGGAATAGGCGAGGTTGTCGGTCTCGCTCGTCTCGGCGATGGCATCGGTTGAGTCGATCTTGGCTAGGATGTAGAAACTGTCCGGCATGCTGGGCGGGACCACCACGCCGGCGGTGTACGTGGTCGACCTGCCCGGCGCCAGGCGCACCGTCTGCCCGGTCAGGCTCGCCAGCGGCGTGTCGCCGGCATCGTAGTTCTGGTCGGCTGAGGCGTACAGGTCGATGTTCATCTGCCCGGCGACCGGCCCGGTGCCGCTATTCGTGACGACGATCGAGGCGCGGCCCTTGTCTCCAGGAACAACGAAGGCCGGCAGCGTGACGCGGCCGATCTGCCCCACCAGGTTGGGCACCAACGGCTCGGTCACCTGCACGGCGTTGCCGACCGTGGAATTGTCGAACTCGTTCTCCTCGTCGACCTCGTCGGCCGTATCGACGCCGGCGACCCAGTAGCACGGGCCGGCCGTCACGCCCGCCGCGGCCGCGAGGTTCACCGGCACGCTGCAGGTCCAGGTTCGCCCGGCCGCGATGGCGGGAACGCGTACGGCGGCAAGCGCGAGGTCCCGTCCGAACTGATCGTCCTGGCTGAGATAGACGTCGAGGTTGCAGGCAGCGCTGGCCGCGCCGCCGGAGTTCCTGACGGTCACCTTGACCGTGCCGGTCCCGTCCACGGCAATCTGGGCCGGGCCGGCCACGGACGTGATCGACAACTCCGCGTAGGTCACGGCGGCGTCAATCACGAAACTGCCGGAATACCGGTCATGGACGGCCTCGCCATAGGTCCGGTCCCCGTCCTGGTCCATGAGGTTCCCGGCCGTGTCCTCGACGTTCGGGCCGATCGTGAAGCTATAGGTGCCCTGGGGCAACGGCGGGAAGTCGAGTCCGCCGCCGGGCTGCGGCACGCCGAACATGACCCACCATGTTCTGGCCGAGAGGGTGGCGGGATTGGCCTGGAACTCGGGGCTTAAGACAATCATGGTGGCGGTCACGTTGCCCGAGGGCCCTGTGACCGTGATGTCGTCCGCGGTGAACGTCCAGCGGGTGACGGGTTCGTTGAAGACCACTTCCAGGTAACACTGGTAGAGGGGCCGGACGGAGGAGACCTTGGGGCCGAGCGAGGACGGCCCCGCCAGCGCCGTCAACGTGAGGGTGTAGTTGCCCATACCGCCGCTCTGCATACCGATACGTTGATCTGTTTCGCGCGGATCGGGCGTCGTGGTGGGGTTGTGGTTCCAGGGCGCGACGGCCGCGTAGTATTGGCCGGCGGCGGCAAAGGTGTGTTCCAGGTAGGAATCGGCCACGATGTCGCCGGGCGCGGCCTCGTCATTGTTCTCGGCCAGCAGGTTCCACGCGGAATCGTAGAGCCACAGGTAGGAGTCCAGGTTCCCGCTGGTCACGTCCACGTCGAGGCCGATCGTCTGGCCGGCGGCGGCGGTGAAGACGTACGTGTCCATGTCCTCGGGGCCGATCCACTCGTCCCCGCCGATGCTGGCGGCGATCGGCGCCCCCGCCGCCATGGGCGTGGCCACGACGTTCACGTGGTCCTCCGGCGAAGGCAGGTGATACTCCGCCGAGATGTCGTCCTTGTCCTTCTCGTGGCCGAGGTTGGCGTTGTTGGCCTCGTCGTACTCGGCGACCACGTTGGCCGAGTCCACGAGCATGTCCACCCAGTACTGGTTGTCGTTGCACCAGATGCCGAACGCCGACAGGTCCAGCGTGGCCTGGCTGGTGTGCGTGACGCCCTTGGCCAGGCCGTGGATCGTCACCGTGCCGACCATGTCGCCGACGCGTAAACCCGGGTCGATGCTGAGGTTCCCCGGCCGCCCGAGCAGCCAGAACTCGACAGTGAAGGTCCCGGCGTCGGCGGTGCCGTCGTTCCTGACGCTAAAGGTCACCGTGGTGTGGCCGTCGGCGGGGAGGGGATGGTCCGGCGTGGCCTTCAGGTACGTGCCGAACAGGTCCGGCTGGATGATGTCCGTAAGGGCGACGGCGTAGGGGCACGTGATGTTGTCATCCCGGCCGTCGAGGCGGCGCGGGTCCGACGTCTCGTTGTCGGCGCTGACGACCAGGTAGTACGTGCCGGCGGCAGCAAAGGTGTACTGGAGGTACGAGTTGTACGGCGCGACCAGGTCGTCCGGCGCCCGGCCGTCGCGGTTCTCGGCCAGCAGGTTCCAGTTGCTGTCGAAGACGCGGATGTACGAGCGGTAGAAGTTCTCCCCGCCGGGCCCATTGTCGATGTCAAAGCCCAGCCGCTGACCTGCGGCGGCCTGGAACTCGTATGTGTCCATGTCGCGATCGTCGATCCACTCGTCGCCGATGGCGGCCTGGATCGTCTGGCCGACCGCGATGGGTTCGGCGGTCACCGTCGTGCCGTCGAACAGCATGGGAAGATGTTTCTCGGCGGAAACGTGGTCCTTGTCGAGGTCCTGACCCCGGTTGGCATTGTCGCCAGCGTCCAGGTCGAAGGTCCCCGCCTCCGGCACGATCATCATGCCCAGCCAGTACTCGTTGCGGTCCATGTCGGCGGCAGAGATGTCCGGGTCATCGGAAAGGTAGACCTCGATGTCGAACGGCCCCGCGGGCATGTCGCCGAGGTTCTGGACGCTCAGGTCCACCGTAGCGTGTCCCGTGGGCGCGAGCGGGTGGCCCTGCTGCACCGCGAAATGACTCCCCTGGATGCCGGGGGGCACAGCGTTGGTGATGCTCACATAGTCGCTGCGGCCCGGCCCGAAGGTGTACAGGGTCAGCGGCGTGAGCGTCAGGTTGATCCTTTCCGTCGGCTCGTTCTCGTAGTCGATGACGGGGGCGACCGTCAGCGTGACGGAAGACGCGCCGATGGGGATGATCACGTAGTCGCCCAGGTCGGCGCAGTCCACCCCGCTGTCGGCCGTGCTGCCGGCGATCGTGAACTGCACCTCCAGCGCCGTGTTCGTGGGCCCCGTGCGGCTGATGGTGAAGGTGCCCGGGTCGGGGCCGATCTCGGAGGCGCTCGGATCGGTCGCGGCGACAGAGACCTCCGGCGGCGGCAGGAAGTACACCCAGATCGGGTTGGTGTACGCCTTGTAACTGCGGCCGGGATCGGTGAGGTCGTTCATGAACAGCTCCGCGCGGAAGCACTGCCAGCCGGCGGGGCTGCCCTGGTCCAGCCAGAGTTGGTAAAGGTCGAACGTGTTCTGCGCAAGGTCATGGTACCCGGACGTATAGTCGTACGGACCGTTGGGGTCGGCGGCGCCGTTGCTGTCGTAGTGGTAGAGGAGGATGTCCTCCATCGGCACGTCGCCCCAGGCCGTGGCAGACTGGTTGGGCCAGTCGAAGTGGAGGTCGGCCTGGTTGGGCCCGGCCAGGACGGCCTGCTCGCCCATCATCGTGTCGACGCCGAAGTCCATGATGTCGCCGTCGCCGTTCAAGTCCAGGCCCATGGCGAAGTACGGCCCGTCGGTGACGATGCCCCGCCCATAGTAGAGCGCATCGAGGATGTCGCCGGCGCCGTCGTCGGGCGCGCAGAGCACCGTCCGGACCTCGCCGATCCGCCGCGCGCCGTGCGAGTCCGACCCGCCGACGAGATACCAGTGATGGGGGACGCCCGTGCCGTCGGCCGGGTCCATGAGGTTGGCCAGGACGTCCTCCCACATCTCCAGCGAGGCGTCGCGGCCGGAATGGAGGGCGCCCGACTCGGAGACCTTGTCGTTCTCGCTGTTCCAGAACTCGAACCCGCGCAGCAGGTGTTGGCCGTTGGCCAGACCGTAGTTGTAGGCATCGGTGGCGATGTCGGCCGTCCAGGGCTGAGACCAGGTGTAGTCGATGATCTGGGTCCACTCGGGCGCCGTGGCGGGGTGGGCGGCGTAGCCGAACGTGGGGTAGTCCGGCCCGCTTCGGGCCGCCAGTTCATCGAGAATGGTGTTCATGTCCCGCAGGTCGGTCGGCCCGTTGTCATCGTCGAAGTTGTCGCTCTCCGTGCTCCGGATGACCGTGTCCTCCGGACCGAAGCCGTACACCAGCAGATGGTGCTGGCGGAAGACCGCCTCGCCGGGAACGTGCCAGCCGTCCACCGACATCTCCTCGCCCTTGATGGGCAGGGCACACCACGCGGCGCCGTGGGAATACGGGTCCCCCGGCGAGTCGCCCCAGGCGTTGGTCTCCGGCGCGTCGCGGTAGTCGATCAGGCTCATAAGGACGTCCGGGTCGCCGAAGGGAGGCAACTCCGGGTTGATGGAGAGTTCGTTGTCCAACTCGTACGAGTGATCCGTGTACGCGAACCAGCCTAGGTTCTTCTCGCCGCCGATGAGGCTATCGACGAGAAGCGGATCGCCGAACTCCGCGCCGTTGTCGGTGAAGTCGGTGTGGAAGTGCGTGTCGCCCGCGTACCATCCCCACCCGCCGCCCGACCAGGTCGGCAATGCGGGGATGAACTCCGTGGCGGCATCCACCAACTGGAAATACGGCACGCCGACGGCGTTCTTGTAGTCGAACCCGACCCGGATCGGAAGCGTGCTGCCATCAAAGCAGGCCGGATCGTTGTAGTCGCTGGGACGGATATACCCGACGGTGTACCACCAGTTGGCCGTCATGCACACCTGGAGGTACTCGTACTGCGTCTGCGTGTCGGGGTCGTAGTCGTCGAACTCGATGCTCCGGTCGGCCGTCTCCGACAGCCGGTCCGTCCCGGAGGAGTCGAACAGGTCGACGATCTTCCGGTTGCCTTCGGGCCCGATCGCCACAATGGCGTAGTTCATGAAGGGGCCGGGCGAGATCTCGTTGCAGGCGAGGACGACCGGCAGCGGATCGCCAGGCACAAACTCGGCGGGCACGATCACCATCAGATTCTGGGCCAGGAGAAGCCGCGGCTCCAGCGGCTCAAGCGCTGGACAGGCCGACGGGAGATCAGTCTCAGGTTGCATGCTTTCCCCTAGGAATGGAGACGAACGGCATGGAGGAAGAGCCCACTGCTAAAAACAGTACTGCAAGATACACGAAAGTCAAGCGCCAGGACCAGGAACCAGCTTGGCCCCTCCATAATACGACAGTATAACATCGCTTATTAGCCCCCAATAGCTCCTGAGGGCATAGGAAATGCTGCGTGGCCGGAAGGCGTGATGCACAAACCGATATCATAATATCGGAACATCGCTGTCATGGTGAGTCCTTGTCTGGCCCGCTCCAGGCCCCAGCTTTCCGTCGCTAGTGCTCCGTCTCATGTGAAATGAGGGGTGCCACGGCTTGCTTGCAAGCGTACGTGTTTGGCGTGGGTGGCACGCAACGCCGGTAACTATCTGTGGGCTCCCGACGCGTGCGGGGCCCA
>JAPLML010000201.1 GCA_026387055.1 Planctomycetota bacterium
ATCGCCGCCTGGTGAAGCGTCGCGACCTGGACGCGAAGACGCGCCGCTTCGTGGCGAACAACATCCGCTCGGCCCGCTGGCTCATCGACGCCATCGAGCAGCGGCGCGACACGCTGCGGCGCGTGGTCGAGTCGATCGTCAGGTTCCAGCGCCCGTTCTTCGACGAGGGGCCCGAGCACATCCGCCCCCTCAAGATTCAGGAGGTGGCCGGCGACGTGGGCCTGCACGTCGGCACGATCTCGCGGGCCGTCGCCGACACGTACGCCGAGACGCCCTGGGGCATCTGGCCCCTGCGCGAGTTCTTCACCGGCGGCACCCCGACGGCCCAGGGGCAGGACGTCAGCTACGACCGCCTCCGGGTGCGCCTCAAGGCGATCATCGACGCCGAGGACAAGTCCAAGCCGCTTTCCGACGAAGCCATTATGAAGATGCTGATGGCCGAGGGGGTCGAGAAACTCGCCCGCCGCACCATCGCCAAGTACCGCGAGGAGATGGGCATCCCTTCTTCCCATCGGCGAAGACAGTACTGATCGCCGATGCCGAGCCCGCCGCGGGAGCGGCGGAAGACTTCGGACTGCGGATTGCGAATTGCGGATTGCGGATTATGGGCTGCAGATTGAAGATTCGAGATCTCAGATTTCCGATTTGAGATTCCAGATTTGAGACGGCGGATCGGCGCTTGTCTCGATCGAGTCCCGAGGTCATCAATCCGCAATCCGCAATCGGCTTCCCCAGCCGTATAATCTCAAGGATAAGGGAGGATTCGCCGCCCGTGGAGCCGCTGATCGACAACCTGAAGCGCGTGCGCCGCCGGCTGCTCCTGGTGCGCGCCCTGGAGACGGGCCTGGCGGGCGCGATCGGGGCCTCGGCGTTCGCCGCCGTCGTGACGCTGATACGCATCTTTCTTCCACAATATGTTCCAGTGGCCTCCGCCCACCCCGCGCTGCCGCTCGGCTTGGTGGCGTGCGGTTTCGCCATCGGGTTCGTCGTGCGCCTCATCAAGGGCGTGTCCCTGCGCGAGGCGGCCATTGCCGCCGACCGCGCGGCGGGGCTGAAGGAGCGGTTGGCGACCGCCCTGGAGGTCTTTGAGTCTGGGGATCAAGCACTTTCGCCGGGTGGCATGCCCCCGGTGCCGTTGGGTGGGCATGCTTCCGGCCAGGGCAGCAACATGCCCAGCCAGCGGCACGCCGGGCATGCCACCCACCGGCCGGGCCTTCTGGACGACCGGTTGCTCGAGCAGGCCCGCGCCGCGGCGGCGCCGCTCGACCCCTCGCGGCTGGTCCTGGGGCGGACCCTCGGCCGATTGGCGAAGGCGGCCATGGTGGCGGTGTTCGTTCTCGTGGCCGGGGCGTTCGTTCCGTCGGTGGGCGGCCCGCCGCTGGCGCCCCAGGCGGCCGAGCGTGCCGCGCTGGCGCTCGACCGGCTGGCCCGGCAGGGCTCCGTTGCGCCGGTGGTCCGCGAGAAGATTGAGGAGGCCGTGGCGAAGCTCCGCCAGGCCGGACCGCGCCAGGGCGCCGCGGACAAGGCGACCGAGGCCGTCTACGAGGCCGTCGCCCGCGTCGAGTCGGCGCGGCGAGAGGCGCTCAAGGCCCTGGTGCAGGTGAACAACCGCGAATTTCAGAAGATGATCCGCGACGCCGCCAAGGGCGACGCTGAGGCGGCCGCCGGCGCCGCCAAGGACCTGGCGGACAAACTTGACGCGTCTGCCGCCTCGGGCGGGATGCCGCTGGCCGATCGCGAGCGGTTGGCCGACGGCCTCACGGGCGCCGCCGCGGCCGTCGATCCGAAGGACCTTGCGGAGCTGGCGAAGGACCTGGCCGCCGCCGCCGAGGCCGTGCGGCGCGGCGAGAGCGGCGCGGGCGAGAAGCTCAAACAGTTGGCCGATCGGATAACGAAGCAGTTGGGCGAGAAGCCCGGCGGGGGCGTGGCCGCCGTCGTCCAGGCCGTCGGCGAGGCGCGGCGGACGCTGGGGCTGGCCGAATCGCCTCCGGCCGAACTGACTCAACCGGGAACGTTGCCGGGCCGCATCGGCCCTGAGCCCGCACCTGCCGCCTCGGGCACGGCGTCTGCCCCGATGACCGCGGGCCAGGAGGTCGGCCCGTCTTCTCCCGCCGCGATTCCCGCCGAGGTCCGCCCCGAGGACCGCGACGTCGTGCGCCGGTACTTCGGGGGCTGAGGTTGATTGACTGGATTGTCGTCTTGAGCGAGCGCTCTCAGCCGGGAGATCGCGCTCGGGCCTCGCTGTTGGGGGGTCATGAACGCCATGCAGCGCATCGGGGAAATTCTTGGGGCGGTGCTGATGCTTGCCCTTGTGGGCTGTGGCGCGCCCAACACGAAGGAAATCGCTCCTTCTGTTGAGGAGGCCCCCCTCACGGCACAACAGATCGCGGATCGTTACGGACCGATCACGGGCGAAGTGGCCTTGGTATTGGAGTCGTCCGATTTGCACGCACTTCTGAGCAGCGCCGAGATCCGCACCTGGCAAACTGGACGTGGGCCCGAGCAGGCGACGGTCACGGAGTACCTCGTGCGCGGTCAGCCTTACAGGATCGTGGTGAAGGGCAAGAGGCGCGTGGATCCGCTATGGCGTTATCGCGATGAAGAGATTGATTACATCGAGTATGGCGCGGACAAGAAAGGGCTTTCGGAACCCGGCCTTGGCGCCATGAAGATTGATGAACCCGCCGGACTCCGACGCATCATAGCGGTTCTGCGTAACAGAAGTCGCCAGGAATACGAGGAGGCGGCCTATCGGGCTTACAGGACGACCGGCGGCTATTCTGTGAACAGGGTTGAAGGCAGAGGTATGGGGCCCTGGCACGGTTTTTGGGGTCTGTGTTTCCACCTCAAATCTGGTCAGGCCTTCTACGCGCGAGAAGACTCACCTTCTGGCGCCTTTGAGGCATCCGGCATGACGCCTGCCTTCGTGAACGAAGAGTTGCTTGAGTTGCTCAAGCAGATTCGCGCAAAGGCCGACCGCAAGTTGGCTCAGTGAGGCTTCGGCCGTCAAGTCCGCGGGTGATACTCAGGCGCCGTGGGTGGGGACCTCCGGACATGGTGGGCACGGCGCAAGCGCCACGCGCCCTGCAAGCAGGGCGGCTAAATGGCGCATGAACGGCACGGGCGACGCTCTCGCGCTATTATCGAAACAGCGCCGTCCCCACGCGGACGATCGTCGCGCCTTCTTCGATGGCCACTTCGTAGTCCTGCGTCATGCCCATCGAGAGTTCTATAAGTGGTTGAGGCAGCGGCGCCTCGCGGTTGATCCGGTCGCGGAGTTCCCGCAGGGCCGCGAACACCGGCCGCACGGTCTTGGGGTCCTCCGCGATCGGGGCCATGGTCATGAGGCCCGCCAGATCGACGCCTGCCAGCGCGGCCGCGGCCGACGCCAGGGCAGGGGCCTCGGCGGGACTCGCGCCGCCCTTCGACGCCTCGCCGCTCACGTTCACCTCCAGCAGGAACACGGCGCGGGCGGCGGCCGCCTGGGCACGCTTGCCGATCTCCTCGGCCAGGGCGAGCGAGTCCACGCTGTGGATCATCGCCGCCATCGGCACCACGTACTTCACCTTGTTCCGCTGGAGATGCCCGATCATGTGCCAGGCGACGTCGAGGCCCTGCCCAGAACCTGTCGAAGGGCCGCCGAGCGTGGCCGCGCGGTCCCGCAGTTGCTGCGGGCGGTTCTCACCGAGGTCTCTCTGTCCGGCCTCCACGAGAAGGCGGATGGTTGCGGGCGAAACCGTCTTCGTGACCGCGACGAGCCGGACGGCCGTCGCGGGCCGGCCGCTCCGCGCCGCCGCGGCGGCGATTCGGTCCTGCACGTCGCGCAGGTTCGCCAAGAGGCGCTCGCGGGAGATTTCCATAGGGGTTAGTTTACCATCGCGAGCCCGCGTCGCAAGCATACTGGGCGAAGGCGCGTGGCCGTGCCACCCGCGTTACCTGAACCAAGCACCTGTTACCGCGACGGGCCGATAAAGGTTGACCGGGGGGCGTCGGTGGGCGAAAATGGCGGCTCACGCAAGTGGGTACGGAAGTGAATCATCGGGTGGCATGCCCAGTCGCCGCGGCGACCCGGCCGTGGCGGGCCGTCGTTGCGTGGGCATGCGGCCTACAGAAAGGGACGCCCTCATGGCCAGGACTCGCAAGACCCCGCCGAAGCCCCCGGCCGGCGCCTGCCCGCCGCCGGTCGAGGCGCTGAAGGAGGAAGTCCTCCGGCGCTCGCGCGACGAGAAGGTGCGGTTCATCAGCCTGTGGTTTACGGACCTTCTGGGGTACCTCAAGAGCTTCGCCATCACGCCCGGCGAGCTCGAGGTGGCGATGGCCGAGGGGATGGGCTTCGACGGCTCCTCGATCCACGGCTTCGCGCGGATCGACGAGAGCGACATGATCGCCAGGGCCGACCCTTCGACGTTCTGCCTGCTGCCGCGCGAGCCCGGCACGCCCCTCGTGGCCCGGATGTTCTGCGACATCCTGGAACCCGGCGGCGCGCCCTACCCGGGCGACCCGCGGTACGTCCTCAAGCGGGCGATCGCGCGGGCCCAGGGCAGGGGCTACACGATGAACGTCGGGCCCGAGGCCGAGTACTTCTACTTCAAGAACGCGCAGGGGACCGAGGTCCTGGACGCGGCCGGCTACTTCGACCTCACGGCCGTCGACGTGGCCCACGACCTGAGGTCGAAGACGGTCGAGGTCCTCGAGGCGATGGGCATCCCGGTCGAGTACAGCCACCACGAGGTCGCCCCGAGCCAGCACGAGATCGATTTGAGATATGCCGATGCGCTAACTATGGCCGACCGGCTGATGACCTACCGGCTCATGGTCAAGGAGGTGGCCCTCGACGCCGGGTGCCACGCCACGTTCATGCCCAAGCCGCTCTTCGGCCAGAACGGCTCCGGCATGCACGTCCACCAGAGCCTTTTCAAGGGCGAGCGCAACGCCTTCTACGATGCGAAGGACCCGATGTTCCTCTCGCCGGTGGCGCGCGGGTACGTGGCGGGCCTCCTCGCGCACGCGCGGGAGATCATCGGCGTCTGCGCCCAGTGGGTGAACTCCTACAAGCGCCTGGTGCCGGGGTACGAGGCGCCCGTCTACATCTGCTGGGCGCGGCGGAACCGGTCGACGATGATCCGCGTGCCGATGTACAAGCCCGGCAAGGAGAAGGCCACGCGCATCGAGTTCCGCGCCCCCGACCCGGCGTGCAACCCGTACCTGGCATTCGCCGTGATGCTCCACGCGGGCCTGGAGGGGATCGAGAAGGGCTACGCGCTGCCCGAACCGGTCGAGCGCGACATCTACGAGTTGTCGGAGCCCGACCGGAAGCGGCTCGGCATCGAGAGCCTCCCCGGGAGCCTCAGCGAGGCCGTCGGCGAGATGGAGAAGAGCGACCTGGTGCGCCAGGCCCTCGGCGACCACATCTTCGAAAAGTTCATCGAGAACAAGCGCATCGAGTGGAACGAGTACCGCACCCAGGTGCACGGGTACGAGCTGAAGAAATACCTCAGCGTGTTGTAGCACGGGCGCTCGTGTACCTGAGCGTGTTGTAACACGGGCGCTCGTTTAATCCCATGAAAGGCTGCCTCCGAACCTGTAGGTTCTTGGGTGATAGTAAGAACCAAGGACCAGGAAGGAGACAGCCATGAGAAAGCAGTATGCGAGTGTAGCGTATGGCGGGATGGACGTCCACCTTAACTTCAGCCAGGTGACGTTTCGAGACCCGGAGGGGAAGGTGGCGTGTCGGGAGCG
>JAPLML010000159.1 GCA_026387055.1 Planctomycetota bacterium
CCACGCGCACGATCTCGTTCTTCTCTTCCTCGGTGCACCAGAAGGTTGTGACGACGGCGCCGCCGGGCGCCCCGGGGTACGCTGTGCCGTGGCCGACCACGGTTTCGATGGAGAGGCCGCGGTTCGAGAAGGCCGATGCGATGCTCGTCAGCGCCCCCGCGCGGTCTGCGACCCCGACGCGGAAGACCCAGTGTTTTTTCTCTTTCGGGTCAGCCATGAGAATCGCTCCTTGCCTTCCTTACGTCGCGCGGCGGGTCTCCGGACCCGCCGCGCTAGACCGCGGTCTCGACCTTGGATGCGCCACCGTCTTGCGCGGTGGGTCAGGAGACCCACCGCGCACAGCCATGTAGCGATGGAGTCTTACATCGTCCGCGGCGTCTGCCTTCCCGTGTCCATCCGCTCGCGCGCGATGCTGCACAGCGCGATGGACTGGAGTCTCGTCTCCACGCTGTCCGCCCGCGACAGAATGACGTACGGCACCTGGACGCCCACCGTGATTCCGGCGAACGTACCCAGGCCGAATTTCACGATCTCCATGATGACCTTGTAGAGGATGTTGGCCGAGTCCAGCCCCGGGCAGACCAGGATATCGGCCCTGCCCGCGACCTCGGCGGCCGCGCCCTCGAGGGCGGTGTCCTTCAGTCGCACCGATTCTTCGCTGACCGCCAGGTCGAACGAGAGCGGGCCGTAAACCACGGCGTTCTCCCACGGGCGCTCCGAGAGCGCCTTGGCCATGCCGGTCGAGGGCAACGACTCGATGATCTTCTCGTTGGCCGACAAGAGCGCGACCCGCGGCCGCGAGATGCCCATGATGCGGCGGGCCACTTCGACGGCGTTCTCGATCAGGCCCGCCATGCGATCGGCATTGCAGACGGTCGTGACGCCCGGGTCGGTCAGGAGCATCGGCCGGCCGCCCGCGATGGGCGTGGCGTCGAACATCGTGACGAGGCTGATGGTCTTGCGGACGGCGATCTTCAGGACCGCCCGGTTTAGGATGGGCGTGGAGATGTTGCCCTTGAGAATGATGTCGGCCTCGCCGCGCTGGACGTACTCGATGGTGCGTGCGGCGGTCTCCTCCGGGCCGGCGGTGGCCACGATGTCATCGTCGGCCAGCGCGATGCCGACGCTGGCGGCCGCCCGCCGCGTGTTGGCCCCGTCGCCCACGAGGATGCACCGCTCGACGATGCCGTGATCGCGGGCCGACTCCACGAGACGCAGTTCGTCCTCGCGGTCGCCGCCGGGGATGATGACCGTCCGCGGCCTCAGGCCCACAGCGATGAGCACGAGGTCCGACACGGCTTCGATACGCGGCAAGTCCTGGCCCGCGAGGCCGGCATCATGCATCACTTGTGCGGTCCTCCCAACAGTAACACCATATCCTAAGTCCCGCCCGCGGTGGTGTCCAGCGATTCTGACCGCCCGAGCAGCAGGGCCGTCAGTTCCTCGTGGCACGCGAAATCGGGGATAATCAGGTCCGCGCCGGCCCTGAGGAGCCGCTCGCGCTTCCACGCGTCGACTTGCCCCGTGCGGGTCGTTTCGTCGCTGGCGACCCCGACGGCGTAGCCGCCGATTTCCTTCGCGTTCTCGATCTCGACGAACCCGTCGCCGAAGACGACCAGTTCCGCGCCGGCCGCCCCCAGGCGGGCCGTCAGCCGCGCCAGGACG
>JAPLML010000168.1 GCA_026387055.1 Planctomycetota bacterium
GTCACCGGGTTCCTCGAGGCCCTCGCGCAGTCGGGCCAGGAGATCCACTCGTTCATGCTGCTGCGCCACGGGCGGGTGGCGGCCGAGGGGTGGTGGAAACCGTACGAGCCGGCGCTGCCGCACCAGCTCTTCTCGCTCAGCAAGAGCTTCACCTCGACCGCGGTCGGCTATGCCGTGGCCGAGGGAAGGCTCACGGTGGATGACCCGGTGCTGTCATTCTTCCCTGAGTCCGCGCCGAAACGGCCGTCCGCCAACCTCCAGGCCATGCGCGTTCGGCACCTGCTCACCATGACATCGGGACACGCGAAGGAAACGCTCGAGCGGATCCTTCGGCCGGGCACCAGGGACTGGGCGAAGGCAATCCTCGCCCTGCCGGTCGACGAGCAGCCGGGCAGCCGGTTCGTCTACAACAGCGGGGGGAGCTACCTGCTGTCGGCCATCGTGCAGACGGCGACCGGGCAGCGGCTGCTCGACTCCCTGACACCGCGCCTCTTCGCCCCGCTCGGCATCGAGGACGCCACCTGGGAGCGCTGCCCCCGGGGTGTCGACACCGGCGGCTGGGGCCTGTCGCTGCGGACCGAGGACATCGCGAAGTTCGGCCAGCTCCTGCTCGCGAAGGGACGGTGGGAGGGGCGGGAGGTGATCGGCGAATCGTGGGTGGCGGAGGCCACGAAGGCCCAGGTTGGGAACGACCGGCCGGGTGAGCCGCTGGACTGGACGCAGGGGTACGGGTACCAGTTCTGGCGCAACCGGTACGGCGGCTTCCGGGGCGACGGCGCGTTCGGCCAGTTCTGCGTGGTGATGCCGGACCAGGATGCGGTGCTGGCCATGACGAGCGGCGCGCAGAACATGCAGCCGATCCTCGACGCCGCCTGGCGGACGCTGCTGCCCGCCATGGCGGAAGCGCCGAGGGTCGTGAAGAAGCACCAAGCGGACCTGCGGCGCGCGCTGCGCGGCCTGCGGCTGGACCCGCCCGGGTTCCGCGACGACCCGCCGGCCGCCGCGCACCTCGACGGCACGGCGTGGCGCCTCGAGGCGAACGAGCCGGGCCTGCGCGCCGTTTCGTTCGCGTTCCACACGGGCCGGCTCGCCATGACCATCCAGGCCCGGCGGAAAACCGTGGTGCGATGCGGCGCGGGGAAGTGGGTGTCGGGCCGTATGCGCCGCGACCGCACGGGGCCGGCCGCGCCGATCCGCGCCGCCTACACCTGGACGGGCGGCGGCGCGCTGGAGGCGACCGTGCGCTCCATCACCACGCCGTTCATGGAGACGTACGTCTGCCGGTTCTCCGGGGGCGCGCTGGAGTTGGTGGTGAGGTCGAACGTGTCCTTCGGCCTGCTCGAGACGCCGCCGATCAAGGGGACCCGGGCGTAGGCCGGCGGACGACCAGGGGGTTCGCATCGCCGCGGGGATGACGATGACCATTGCCAGAACCCCGAAACCGGCGGAATCCCAGATCCCTCATTCGACGCCGTCGTTACGTGGGCATCAGCCGATCGTTCGATTCGCGGAGCCCTTACGAGAAATGGCGTTGCGCTCATGTCTCGAGCTTTGGAGTACGTTTATTGACTCGCCCTTAGAAACATGATTTACTTACTTCTGGAAAATAACTATTTCAGGAGGTGATTTATGACTGCCAGACTGTCGCGTCGCGTCCTCGTGTTCATGGTGCTCGCCTTGATCCTGATGCCAGGCATGGTGAGCGCCCAGACCAAGGAAGTGGTCCTCAAATGGCCCTGCATCTGGGTCGGAAAGGATTCCAAAGCCCCGGGCATCACCGAGATGCGGACCAGGCCCCCGGCAACATCTTCAGCCTGAAGCTGAATGCCACGACCAATGAGTTCTACAAATCGAAGCTGCTCTTCGATTTCGCCGGGGAGTTCACCGGCGCCTGGAAGAAATCCTTCGACAAGGGCGCGGTCGCACAGTCCACGATCAACGGCAAGCTCAAGACGCTGCCGTTCGAGACCGCCATCCTCCCGCTCTGGTACAACACCGACCTGCTCAAGAAGGCCGGCGTGACCTCGGTCCCCGCGACGCCAGTCGAGTTCTGGGCCGCCATGGACAAGCTCAAGGCCGCCGGCATCTTCGCGACGAGCCAGATGAGCGGCGACACCAACGCCTGGACGAGCATGATCTGGTTCTCGCACTTCGCGGTATCGTTCGGCGGTGCCGATGTCTGGTCAAAGCCCTTCACCGACCCCGCCTTCGTCGAGGCGGCCAAGCTCATCAAGAGGATGTTCGAGAGCTACACCACCCCCGACGCGGTCGGCGCGGGCGCTGGCGTCTCCGGCGGGCACTTCCTCGCGGGCCGCACCGCCGTGTTCTCCAACGGACCGTGGTACGCGGGCCGCGCCGACCTGCGGGCCACGCCGTTCTTCGGCTCGATCAAGATCGCTCTTCCGCCCTCCATGGGGCCGAAGAAGGGCATCAGCATCAGCCGGCTACAGGCCAACATCGCCGCGAGCGAGACGAAGGACAAGGCGCTCAAGGCCGCCATCGTCTCCTTCCTGAAGTACCTCACGAGCAAGGAAAACATCCAGAAGCTCGCGGCGACATCAGGTGCGATGTTCGCGGTGGACTCGGGCTACGTCCCCACGGATCCCCTCCAGAAGCAGTTCTATGACCTCGCTGCTTCCTCGAAGACGACCTCGAACGACCTCGAGGCGGCCCTCGGCGCCGAGGCCAC
>JAPLML010000378.1 GCA_026387055.1 Planctomycetota bacterium
GCATCTACGAACTGGTCTGGGGCCGCAACCATGACCAGGAGGCCGCCGACGCCTTCGCCAAGTGCGTCGGCGCCGACATCCTGATCACCGGCCACCAGCAGTCGATTCCGGGCGTCAAGACGCCCACGTCGCGCCACATCATCCTGACGTCCGACGGGCCGCTCGGAAGGTTCCTCCTGGCCCGCCTGGGCGTCAAGGTGCCGTACCACGCCCTGCTGCGGCAGGTGACGAAGATCCGGTTGCTCGACGAGAGGTAGAGAATCCCGGGGGCATGCCCACGGAACAGATGCCGTGGGTATGCCACCCCTCCCCCGACGCCTGACGGAACACGCGGCGGCGCCACTTCACATCGGATCAGCCGGCGGCTTGGCAGCGCGAGTTCGCTTCGTGAGCGCGTACCAGACCCAGTTGGCCAGGAGTCCCACCGCCGCAAACACGACAATGCACATCACGGCGGTCCAGATAATCGTGTCCCGAATCACGGTCTGGGCTTGGCTGATGGCCACCACCGGCATCGAGATGCGGACCGCGCCCACGATCTGGCCCTTGGCGTTGAGCGGCAGAGCAACATAGCGGTACGGCGTGGTCAGGGTCTTGCTGCAACGGGTGTCTTGGCCGGGGCACCCTTCAAGGGCATCGAGGATCTCGGGGCGGTCGGGCGTCTTGTGGTTATCCATGGTAGCGGGGTCGCTTTGGCTGTCGCCGAGCACCCGCCCATCGGTGGCGATTACCGTCAGGCGTATCGGCAACTTGGGCGCAGCGCCAGGCTTGGCGCCCGCCACCTCCGCAGGGGGGTCTGCGACGAACTCTTTGCACAGACGGTCCATCTCCGGCTCGGGCAGCGGCCAGACTCGCTCCAAGTAGTGCTCCGCGATTCCCGTCAGTTGATGGTGATACCCCTCGATTTCGCGCAGGTACTCGGCATTGAGTGAGTGGTACGAGACCGCTGCCGCTACCGCCAAGATGACCGCAACGATGGCGAGATTGCCCACAATCAGCCTGTAAAACAGCTTCGTGTGATTGGAACTCATTGGCGGTCTCCGCAGATGGACACTCTCCGCTGCCGTCTGAAGCCGAAACCTATTGTAGCCTGCCACACGGCAAAGCAACAGCGCGAAAACGTTCTTTGGGAAGCCAGGGATAAGCAGGAGAGCCACGGCGTTGCCGCGGCCTACGGGATTAACCGGCCTGCGGTCCAAGAACGACCGCCGCCTGTTGAATATGGCTGGGGATTATCCGTCCAAAAATCAGACTGTAGCCCCCGGGCAGCTTGCCTTTGTGGCAAATTGGGTGTAGACTACTTATGCCGTGTGCATGTTTTCGGGGGTACGGGGGAGTTCACCTGTCTTATTCGGGGCCCGAGAAGGGAACACATGATCCGCCAAAGTGCCGGTAATCTGCCAGTCCCTGCAACCTTCGAGCCGTTGGAGTCGAGGATTCTCCTTGACAACAGCCCGCCCGTGGTCGACGACCAGGCCTTCAGCGTTGACGAGAACAGCGCCGCCGGAACGGTCGTCGGGACGGTCCTGGCTACCGACCCCGACGCCGGCGATGGGCTGACCTACTCCATCACGGACGGCAACACGGGAACCGCCTTCGCCATCGACGCCGCCACGGGCGAGATCACCGTTGCCGGGATGCTCGACTATGAGACGCTGGACAACTTCGTCCTCACCGTCGGGACGGTCGTCGGCACGGTCGTGGCAACCGACGCCGACGTCGGCCAGACGCTGGCCTATGCCATCACGGAGGGCAACACCGGCGACGCCTTCGCCATCGACCCCGCCACGGGCGAGCTCACCGTTGCCGGCACGCTCGACCCCGAGACGCAGAACCTCTACGTCCTCACCGTCGAGGTCGCCGACGACGCGACGCCCTCCCTGAGCGACACCGCCACCGTGACGATCGGCTTCAACGATGCGCCCGTGGTCGTCGACCAGGGGTTCAACGTTGACGAGAACAGCACCTTGGGAGCAATCGTGGGCACGGTCCAGGCGACCGACGCCAACCCCGGCCAGACGCTCACCTACGCCATCACGGGCGGCAACACGGGCAATGCCTTTGCCATCGATTCCGCCACGGGCCAGATCACCGTCGCCGGGGCGATCGACTACGAGACGCTGAACATCTACATCCTCACCGTCCAGGTCACCGACGACGGGACGCCGTCGCTCAGCGACACCGCCGCGGTGACGATGGCCGTCAACGACGTCAACGATGCGCCCGTGGTCAACAACCAGGCCTTCAACCTGAACGAGAACAGCCCCCTCGGGACGGTCGTCGGCACGGTCCTGGCGAGCGACCCCGACGCCGGCCAGACGCTGGCCTACGTCCTCACGGACGGCAACACGGGCAACGCCTTCGCCATCAACCACGCCACGGGCCAGATCACCGTCGCCGGCACGCTCGACCACGAGATGACAGACACGTTCGCCATCACCGTCCGGGTCACCGACAACGGGACGCCGTCTCAGACCAGCACCGCCACGGTGACGATTGCCGTCAACGACGTCAACGAAGCGCCCGTGGTCAACGACCAGGCCTTCACGGTGAACGAGAATAGCGCGGCCGGGACAGTGGTCGGCACGGTCCAGGCGTACGACGTCGACGCCGGCCAGACGCTGACCTATGTCATCACGAACGGGAACACGAACAACGCCTTCGCCATCAACGCCGCCACGGGCCAGATCACTGTCGCCGGGACGCTTAACCACGAGGTGCTGGACAGCTACACCCTCACCGTCCAAGTCACCGACAATGGGACGCTGCCCCTGTATGACACCGCCACGGTGACGATCGGCGTCAACGACGTCAACGAAGCGCCCGTGGCCAGCGACCACGCCTTCAACGTGGACGAGAACAGCGTGGTCGGCACGGTGGTCGGCACGGTCCTGGCCAGCGACCCCGACGCCGGCCAGACGCTTGTCTACGCCATCACGGGCGGCAACACGGGCGACGCCTTCGCCATCAACGCCGCCACGGGCCAGATCACCGTTGCCGGGGCGCTCGACCACGAGGTGAAGGCCACCTTCGCCCTCACCGTCCAGGTCACCGACGACGGGACGCCGCCCCTGACCGACACCGCCACGGTGACGATTACCATCAACGACATCAACGAAACGCTCGTCGAGGTCGCCAAGCTGGATCATCTGCTCGGCGGCACGAGCGAGCAATTCGGCTTCTCGGCGGCCATCGACCGCGACCTGGCCGTCGTGGGCGACCCCAAGGAAGATACGGCCTCCGGCGGACAGGACGCCGGGGCCGTGCGCGTTTACCAGCGAGTCGGTTCCATCTGGAACCAAGTTGCTTATCTGACGGCGTCGGACGCGGCAGCCTTCGACGGGTTCGGCACTTCCGTTGCAATCGACGGCAGCACGATCCTCGTGGGGGCCCCCGGCGACGATCTGCCCGGCCTGGACAACACCGGCTCGGTCTACGTGTTTCAGCGGACCCTGGCGGGATGGACCCAGACGGCCCGGATCACGGCCCCCGACCTCGTCTTGGGCGCGAGCTTGGGCTGGAGCGTTTCCGTCAGCGGCGACTGGGCCCTCGTGGGCGCTCCTTGGGATGGTCCTCCGTCGTCCGCCGATGACGGCTCGGCCTACTTCTTCCGGCGAAGCGGCACCACCTGGACGCAGGTGAGCAAATTCACGCCCCCCGTCACGACTCCGGCCGACGCCTTCGGCTACTCCGTTTCCATCGAAGGCAACCTGGCCGTCATCGGCGCTCCCCTGGGCGGCACGGGCAACGGGGCCGTCTATGTCTACCAGCGCCTGGTTACCGGGTGGCAGCGGAAGGTCGAACTCCCCGCCCCCACGGGCGCGCAGCAATTCGGGAAGTCCGTCGCGACCGATGGCCTCACGGTCCTCGTCGGCGCCCCGGCGGAGGCGGGCGCGGCCTACCTGTTCAGCCGCGCCGGCACAACGTGGACGCAGACGGCCAAGCTGACGGATCCCCACGCCCTTGTTGACACGCACTTCGGCACTTCCGTGACGATCGACGGCGGCCTGGTCCTCATCGGCGCGGCGGACACCGTCACGCATACCGGCTCGGTGCACGTTTTCCAGCGCGAAGGCGCCGCCTGGGGCGAGGCGGGGCGACTCACGACCGCGAATGCCGCGACCGACAGCCAGTTCGGCTGGGCCGTGGGTCTCGACGGCAACCGTGCCATTGTGGGGGCCGACACCGATGATACGGCCGGCGCCCAGGATGCCGGCGCCGCCTACGTCTTCGAGCAAACGCCGGCCGTCGGCGCCTTCGCCATCAACGGGCCGGTCCCGCGCGGCGACAAGATCGCCCTGGCGGCCAACAACGTCCAGCCCTCCAACGGCGCGAAGGTCACCACGGTCCGGTTCTACCGGGACGTCAACGCCAGCGGCACCATCGACGCCGGCGACCTGATCCTCGGCGCGGGCGTCAAGCAGACCGGAACCACCAATTACAGGCTCGCCGTCCCGACGATGGGCACGGCGGTCAAGCTCCCGTACGCTCTCGGCGAGCATCACTTCCTGGTGGAGGTTGTCGACTCGAACGGCGTCAAGATCGTCGTCCCCGCGACCGTAACGGTCGAGAACCGCCGGCCGACCATCGCCTCCCTGACAACCAACGCCAAGAGCTACAAACAAGGCGCCGCCGTGACGCTGACCGCCAAGGGGGTGGCGGATCTCGACGGCACGGTGACCAAGGTCGAGTTCTACGTGGACGCCGACGGCGACGGGGCCCTGGACTTGCCGGGAGACACCAAGATCGGCGAGCAGACCGTCGGCAAGTACGGCGCCTACACCGTTACTTACACCTTGGCCGGCGACGCCGTAACGGCGCCGACCCGTTTCTTCGCCGTCGCCACCGACAACGGCGACGCCCGGAGCATCGCCGCCACAGCCACTGTCCCTGTCATCCCCACGGTCAGCATCGAGGCGACGGACAACCAGGCCGCCGAGACCGTCCTGGGCGAGGCCGCCAACCCCGCCACCTTCACCATCCGCCGGTCGGGCACCCGCGGGAACCTGACGGTGAAGTTGGCGGCGTCGGGCACCGCACGGTTCGGCCCGACGGGGGACTACACGCTCAGCGTCGGCGCGACGAACCTCCCGGCCCTCTCCGTGGTCATCCCCAACGGCGCCGACAACGTGGTGGTCACGATCAACCCCGTAGACAACATCCAGGTCGAGCCCACCGAAACGGTGATCCTGACGCTCCTGACCAACGCCGCCTATGTCCTCGACCCCGCGCCGGCGAAGTGGAAGGCCAGCGCCACCATCGCGGACAATGACGCGACCGCCCTGTTCACCCTGACGAGCACCGCCTTCGCCAACGGCCTTCCGATGGCCTCCTCGTACAGCGCCCACGGGGGCAACATCTCGCCGCCGCTGGCATGGGCGAACGTGCCGGGCAGCACGAAGCAACTGCTCCTGATCGTCGATGATCCCGACGGCGGCGGGCGCATCCACTGGATCCTCTATAAGATTCCGGCCTCCGTCACGTCGATCGCCGAAGAGACGATCCCGGCGGGCGCGGTCCAGGGCATCAACTGGCTCGGAGGCTCGAAGTACGACGGTCCCGACCCGCCCCACGGCCCGGCCCACCGCTACGACTTCAGGCTCTATGCCCTGAACACAGAGCTGGCGCTCGGTGCCGGACTGTCCAAGGCGGTCCTCACCGGCGCCATGACGGGCCACATCGTGGCCATGGCCGAACTGGTGGGCACATACCAGACGTAAGACGGTTTGGCGTTTCGCGCGGTGGGTCTCCTGACCCACCGCGTTCCACCTCTCGCAGTTCGCATTGGCCGCACGCCGTCTTTCCCTTGACTTTATGCTCGACCTTGTCCACCATCACGCCTGACGATCCAGGGAAGTAAGGGAGGCCACAATGGCCGACACGATTCAGGAGTTTGTTGCGAAACTCCAGGCCGACGGCGTCGAGGCGGGCCGCGCCGCCGCCGAGGAACTCCTCGCCAAGACCCGCCGCGACGCCGACGAGATCATCCGCCAGGCCCAGGCCCGCGCCAAGAAGACCCAGCAGGACGCCGAGACCCAGGCCCAGGCCACGCTCGCCAAGTCGAAAACGGAGTTGGAGCTTGCCGCCCGCGACACCACCCTGCGCCTCCGCGAGGCCCTCGGCCGCGTCATGCGCGCCGCCCTGACCGCCGGCGCCAAGCCGCCGCTGGACGACCCCGAGTTCCTCCGCCGCCTGCTATCGGATATCATCCTTCAGTACGCGCGGGCCGACCTTCAGGGCCAGGCCACCTTCAGCCTCAACGTAACGCCCCAGGTGCGCGAACAACTGACCGCTTGGGCCCTCGAGCACCTGCACCAGGGCAACCTCGGGCTGGACCTTAGGGGCACGCTCGCCGAGGCGGGCTTTGAGTACCAGGTGGAAGGGGCGAAGATCGAGGTCACGCTGACCTCGGTCGTCGACGCCCTGGCCGATCTCGTCAGCCCGGCCCTGCGCGAGATGCTCCAGCGCGCCGCGGCCGACGTCAAGCCCGGCGCCCTTTAGCCGCCCAGCTTGTCGAAGACTGGCCGTGGCGAACTGGGCGCGTGTTTCTGAGACCACACGATGGCTCAACGCGACTACTATCTCGTCTCCGCCCTGCCCTCCTTGGGCGACCTCGGCGCGATCCCGCCGCTCACCGCCGCCGACCTGCGCGGGCACGTTGCCGAGCATCGCCGGCCGTTGGCGCTCGTCGAAGCCATCCTCTTGGGCGACGACCTCGTCGAGCGCGAAGCGGCGCTGGCCGGCGGGATCGAGGAGGTCGCCCCGGCCGTTCTCACCCCCGCCCAGGTCCGCGACGAAGAGCCCCTGCCCCCGTTTTTGGCCACCCAGGAGGACATGCCCGCGCCCCGCGTGGCCTCCGACGCGCTTTGGGCGGCATACTTCCGTCATGCCGCCGCCGCGGCCCGGCGCGAGGGCAGCCCGTTTCTAACGACATGGGTCGCCCACGAGGTGGCCCTGCGCAACGCCCTCGCCACCGCGAGGGCCAAGGCGCTCGGCCTGGACGCCGCCGAGTACCTTGTGACGCCGGACCTCGGCTCGACGGTCGAAGAGTCGCCGTGGCGACATGAGGATTTCGGTTTGCTCCTGGCCGAGTGGGCCGCCGCGGCCAACCCGCTCGAGGGCCTCAAGCTCCTCACCCGCGCCCGCTGGCTGTGGCTGACGCAGCACGAGGCGTGGTTCTCTTTCGGAGACGACGAACTGGCCGCCTATGCGGCCAAGCTGATGCTCCTGACGCGCTGGCACAGACTGAGCGAAGGAAGCCCTCCGTGAACGGACGAATCGTAGCCGTCTTCGGAAACATGGTCGTCGCCGAGGCCGACGGCCGCGTGGTCCAGAACTCCGTCGGCTACTGCTGCCGGGGCGATGGCGCGCGGCTCCTCGCGGAAGTCATCCGCATCCGCGGGCGGCTGGCCGACCTCCAGGTCTTCGAGGAGACCCGCGGCCTGAAGGTGGGCGACCAGGTCGAGTTCCGCGACGCCATGCTCTCGGTCACCCTCGGTCCCGGCCTCCTGGGGCAGATCTACGACGGTCTCCAGAATCCCCTGCCGAAGCTCGCCGCGCAGTCCGGCTACTTCCTGAAGCCCGGCCTCTACATCGAGGGCCTCCCGACCGACCGACCGTGGACGTTCACGCCGTCCGCCAAGCCGGGCGACGCCGTCCAGGCCGGCGACACGCTCGGCACGGTGCCCGAGGGCATCTTCGATCATCGCCTCATGGTTCCGTTCGCCCTGACGGGGGAACTGAAGGTCGTCCGCCTCGCCCCGCCCGGCGACCACACAATCACGACGGAAATCGCCGTACTCACGGACGCCTCCGGCCGCGAGCACTCCGTGACCATGCAGCAGACCTGGCCCGTCAAGCGGGCGCTCTCGGTCTGCCGGCGCCGACTCATGCCGACCGAGCCGCTCGTGACCCGCGTGCGTATCATCGACTCGCTTTTCCCCATCGTCCGCGGGGGCACGTACTGCATCCCCGGCCCGTTCGGCGCGGGCAAGACCGTCCTCCAGCAGATCACCGCGCGCCACGCCGAGGTCGACATCGTTGTCATCGCCGCCTGCGGCGAGCGAGCGGGCGAGGTGGTCGAGACGCTGCGCACCTTCCCGGAACTCGAGGACCCCCGCACGGGCCGGTCGCTCATGGAGCGGACGATCATTATCTGCAACACTTCCGCCATGCCCGTCGCCGCCCGCGAGGCGTCGGTCTACACCGCCGTCACGCTGGCCGAGTATTACCGGCAGATGGGCCTGAACATCCTCCTGCTGGCCGACTCCACGAGCCGCTGGGCCCAGGCGATGCGCGAGGTCTCCGGCCGCCTCGAGGAAATCCCTGGCGAGGAGGCGTTCCCGGCGTACCTCGAGAGCCGCATCGCAGGCTTCTACGAGCGGGCGGGGGCCATCGAGCTTCGCGACGGCCGCATCGGCTCGGTGACCATCGGCGGCACGGTCAGCCCCGCCGGCGGGAACTTCGAGGAGCCGGTCACCCAGGGCACGCTCAAGGTCGTCGGCGCGTTCCAGGGCCTTTCGCGAGCCCGCTCCGACGCCCGCCGCTACCCCGCCATCGACCCGCTCGATTCCTGGAGCAAGTACGCCGGCATCATCGAGCCGGCGAAGGTGGCGCGGGTGCGGGCGCTCCTCCGGCGCGGCAGCGAGGTCAAGCAGATGATGGCCGTCGTGGGCGAGGAAGGCACCTCCATCCAGGACTTCACCCTGATGCTCAAGGCGGAGTTTTTCGACAACTGCTACCTTCAGCAGAACGCCTTCGACGCCGTCGATGCCGCCACCCCCGCCGAGCGCCAGCGGTTCGTCTTCGACAGGATCCTCGAGGTGATCGACCTCGACTTCGCCTTCGAAGACAGGGACCAGGCCCGCCGCACGCTCGTGACGGCCCAGGACCTGTTCCGAAACTGGAACTACGCGGCGTGGGAGAGCACGGAATTCAAGAAGTTGTTGGGGCAGATTGAGGGCTTCATCGCCGCCAAAGGACGCAGCGAGAAGCAATGACTAATGACTAATAACTAATGTCTAATCAAAAGACAATGCCCAATGTCGAGAGAGGCGGGACGTCTTGGCGCGGGGGCGATCATGGGAGAGAATGGTTCCGGCAAGAAGAAAGCCTACGACCTTGAAGAGCGGACCGCGCGGTTCGGCGAAGCGGTTATCGGCTTTGCCAAAACGATCTCGCGAAACCCCGTGACACTGCCCCTGATCGGCCAACTGGTGCGTTCAGGAACAAGCGTAGGCGCCAATTACTGCGAAGCGGATGATGCGGAGACCAGAAAGGACTTCCGCCACAAGATCGGGATATGCAGGAAGGAAGCACGCGAGACCAAGCACTGGCTCCGCATGATTGTAGCGGCGGAACCGGGCGTGAAGGAGAAAGCCCGTGTCCTGTGGCAGGAAGCCAAGGAGCTCCACCTGATCTTTGTCTCGGTGCGTCGGAACACCAAGGATTAGTCATTGGGCCTTGTCGTTTGATTAGACATTAGACATTAGGAATTAGACATTCGGCAGGCGGCGAAAGGCCACAGAGAATGCGAAAATACTATGATCAAATAACGCGTATCGCCGGCAACGTCGTCACCGTCAGCGCCGCCGGCGTCGGCTATGACGAGCTGGCGGTGGTGACGAGCGATCGCGGCACGTCGCTGGCCCAGGTCATCCGCCTCGAGGGCGACCAGGTGTCGCTCCAGGTCTTTGCCGGCACGCAGGGCGTCTCCACCGGCGACCGCGTCCGGTTCCTTGGCCGGCCGATGCAGGTCCCTTTCTCGACCGACCTGCTGGGCCGCATTTTCGACGGCGCCGGACGGCCGCGCGACAGCCGCCCCGACGTCGAGGCCAAGCGGGTCAACATCGGGGGCCCGGCCATCAACCCTACCAAGCGCAACCTGCCCGGCAAGATGATCCGCACCGGCATCCCGATGATCGACGTCTTCAACTCGCTCGTCGAGTCGCAGAAGCTCCCGATCTTCTCGATCCCCGGCGAGCCGTACAATGAGCTCCTGGCCCGCGTCGGGCTCCAGGCCAACGCCGACGTCATCATCCTCGTCGGCATGGGCCTGCGGCACGACGATTACCTCACCTTTCGCCGCACGTTCGAGGAAGGGGGCGTCCTCGGCCGCACGATTCTCTTCATCCACACCGCCGCCGACCCGGTGGTCGAGTGCCTGCTGGTGCCGGACCTATGCCTGGCGGTGGGCGAACGCTTCGCCCTTCAGGGCAAGCGCGTGCTCGCGCT
>JAPLML010000317.1 GCA_026387055.1 Planctomycetota bacterium
CAACGGCGGCGCGTGGGGCATCATGGGCGGCGTCGGCACGATCTCGGCCGGAGGCATCTGGAACTGGACGGCCGACATCATGGACGACATCCAGCGCCTGACCGTGGGCGTGGACTTCTGGAGCAGCGGCATCACGGCCCGCTCGATCGGGACGCTGCGCGCCGCCAAGTACTTCGTCGACAACACGATCAGGCTGACCCGGATCGCGGACCCGCTCAAGCCAACCGCCCGCGCGCTCGGCACGCTGGCCGTCGGCGACCTGATGAGCGGCATCACGCTGCTTTCGGCGGGCAACGTCGGCACGATCTCGGCGAAGATCGTGATGGACTCGACCCTCTACGCGGGCGTGGCGGACGACCTGACCTCGCCGCCCGACACGGCCGACGACTTCGTCGGCGACGCCGCCATCGAGGCGGTCACCATCTCGTCGACGCTCAGCAACACCAGCGTCGCGGCGTGGCGGCTCGGGAAGATCCGCTTCGCCTTCGTGCTGAACACGAACGACGCCGGTACGCCGTTCGGCGTGTCCGCGGCCCTCTGCGAGGCCCTCGACTACACCAGCGCGAGCGACCGCTACAGTTACTGCTGGCAGTCCGGCGGCCCCGACTCGGTGTCGGACGCCAACTTCACCCTATGGCTCATCTGACGAGAGTGCGAAGGGAGGCGCCATGAGAACCCGGAATCGCTGCCTTCTGGTTGTGGGCGCCGTGTTGCTTCTGTCGGCGCCGGCGCTGGCCGCCGAGAGCGCGGCTGGCGTCCCGATGCCGCCGGGCCCTAAGCCGAGCGCCGAGTGGATGTCGGCCCTCGTCGAGCGCGGCCAGCGCAAGGTGTACGCCGGCAAGGAGCTCGAGACCATCGGCATGCCCTGCGGCGGCGTGGCGGCCGGGCAGCTTTACGTCCGCGGCGACGGCACCCTCGCCTGCTGGTGGATCTTCAACAATGCCCCCAACACCGGGTACGGCGACAAGTGCTACCGCCCCTATCGCCCCGAGAGCCCCCTCGACCAGGGCTTCGCGGTGCGGGTCAAGGCCGAGGGCGGCCCGCCGGTCGTGCGGCGCCTGAGCCGCGACGATTTTCAAGCCATCGAATTCATCGGCGAGTACCCCATCGCCGAGGTTCGCTACCGGGCGAAGCAAAAGCCCGCCCTCCCGGTCGAGGTGGCGGCCGAAGTCTTCTCGCCGTTCATCCCCCTCAATGCCCGCGATTCGGCCATGCCGGTCACGGTGCTGCGGTTCACGGTGAAGAACACCTCCGACAAGCCGGTCGAGGCGGCGGTGGCCGGGTGGCTCCAGAACGGCGTCTGTCTGGATCTGGCGCCCGCGCCCGGCTGGCTGAGCCGCAATGCGATCCAGCGCGACGGGGCGGGCGTCGGCGTGCGGATGGACCTCGTTGAGGCCCCGCCCGAGACGCCGCGCGAGGAGCGCCGCGAGACCCTCTTCGAGGACTTCGAGGACGGGACCTACGGCCAGTGGACCGTGACGGGCGAGGCCTTCGGCCCCGCGCCGGTCACGGGCACGCTCCACAACCAGCAGCCGGTCGCGGGCTGGCATGGGAAGTTCCTCGTCAATACGTTCCGCAACGGCGATGCGACGCAGGGGACGGCCGTCTCGAAGCCCTTCAAGATCGCCGAGCCGTACATCGCCTTCCTGATCGGCGGCGGCAGCCACAAGGGCCTGACCTGCATGAACCTCCTGGTGGACGGCAAGGCCGTCCGCACGGCGACCGGCCGGGACCAGGAGGCGCTGGTCTCGCAGCACTGGGACGTGCGGGACCTCGCGGGCAAGGAGGGGCGGCTGGAGATCGTGGACAAGGCCTCCGGCCCATGGGGACACATCAACATTGATTATATCCGGTTCACGAACCTGCCCCCGCAGGCCGGCGGCGGCGACCCGC
>JAPLML010000121.1 GCA_026387055.1 Planctomycetota bacterium
GCCCTCCAGGAAGAAGTCCGGGTGGAACGGGCCGCTGCGGTAGACGCGGGCGCCGGGGGCCTGGGCCCGGCCCGCGCCCGCCCACGTTCCGGCCGCCGCGTCGTACGTCCAGTCGCCGTCGCCCAGGTTCCTGTACTGGCCCCCGCAGTAGTCTGTGCTGGATGTGTAGGTATATCCCCCAGTGAGAATGATGGCGCCGTCGCCGGTCGCCCGGAGCTGGTGCCCGGCGCGGGGCGGGGGCGCACTCGGCGGGTGGCGCTCGCGCCACCGCTTCGAGGCCGGGCTGAACTCCCAGGTGTCGTTGGTCAGGTAGTCGAGGTGATCGCCGCCGAAGAGGACGTAGACGCGGGTCTTGGGGTCATAGGCGATGGGGCTCAGGGCGCGCGGCGGCGGCTCGGCGTCGAGCGCCTCGGCCGCTTGCTCGAGGTCGACCTGGGCCGCCGACAGGGCCTTGGCCGTCTCGGCGCTCGGGCCGCCATCGGGAGCGGCCGGCAGGGGCCGGGTCTTCTCGGCGGCGAGGAGGAGCAGGCGCCGCGCGAGTGCCGCCTGCCGGGTCTCATACTCCGCGAGGCCCGAGAGCTTCTCCATCTCCGCTGCGAGCGCATCGAGGTCCCCGGCCACCGCGGTCTGCATCTCGGCGATTTCCGCGTCGCAGCGCGCTTTTCCTTCAGCGGGGGGCAGGCCCTGGAAGTAGAGGGCCCGGGCGCGGGCCGCGGCGTTCTTCTGCCGGGTGCGGAGCGCCCACGCGCGGTCGTGGAACTTCTGGAGCGGGTTGGCGGCGCGGAACTCGTCGTGGATGGCCTTCCACGCGCCGCCCTCCCGGACGCGCGTGTGCGGGCGGCCGTCGTCGGCCCGCTGGTCCTGGCCGCCGAAAGCCAGGCCGCCGCCGTCGGGTCCCTCGCACTCGGCGCCCCAGATGATCGGCTGCTTGAGGTCGGTATCGGGAAGGCGGAAGGCCCTCTCGCCCGCCGATGCCGAGGCGCCAGCGATGGCGGCCAGCAGGCCGAGGGCGAGCAACCGCCAGCGGCGGGGTCCCGTCAAGGAGGAGTGGAGCCACCGGTCCACGCGTTTTCCTCCCTATGTGTCTCGACCACTCTACTCCTACAACGCCGCGCACCTGCGCTATATCACCACTGGGGGGCAGTTGCCGCGCGGTGGGTCAGGAGACCCACCACGCACGAGGTTACGTGGCGTTGTAGTACTACTCCTTCAGCGGCAGGACCCAGATGTTGCGGTAGTGGACCGGGTTGCCGTGGTCCTGGAAGTGGAAGCCGCCCGCGCGGGCGTCCTTCCGGAGCTCGGCGTTGTCGTGGATCTTGATGCCGTTGTGGTAGACCGTGACGCGCGGCTTGCCCGTGGGCTTGCCGTCCTGCTTCTGGACGTGGTACTCAACGTCGTAGGTCTGCCACTGGAGCGGCGGGAGCGAGGCCAGCGAGAACTGGTCGAACGCGTCCGGGTTCTTGTAGGCATACAGTCCGCCGCAGCCGCCGCCGGGGTAGGAGGGCGAGCCGAAGGAGTCGAGAACCTGGATCTCCTCGCCGTTCGGGAGGTACTCGCCGCTGTTGCCGCTGCACTGGTCGCGTTCGTTGGGCATGTAGGGGATCTTGAATTCGACGTGGAGCTTGAGACTGCCGTCGAACTGCCGCTTGGCGGTCATGCCGCCCTTCGGCACCTGGATGCCGCCGCCCTCGACGGGCTTCCACTCCTGGTCCGTGCCGTCCTTGTTCTTGGGGCACGTGACCTCGTTGAAGTTCTTGCCGTCCAGGAGAATGATCGCGCCCTCGGGGGGCTTGGCGCCGAGCGTGGGCGATTCGCGGACGACCCGCTTGAGCTCCAGCTTGCATCCCTCGCCGCAGGTTCCCTTGATCGCCCCGTCGGCGTAGGCGGCGGACCACTCGACGTCGCCGGCCTTGCCCTCGAAACTGACGGCGTCGCCCTCGGTCTTGCCGCTGAGCTCGACCTTCGCGACCTTGCCCTCCTCGATGGGCTGGCGGACGAAGACCTTGTACGTTCCCTTGCCCCAGGCGATGACGCGGGCTTCCATCTTGTGTTCGCCCTTGGCGTCCTTGCAGGCGCCTTCGTAGATGCCCTGGACGTCCTGCTCCTGAGGGGCGGCGGCGAAGGCCGCACCCGCGAAGCCGAGACACGCGACGGCACACAACGCCAGACGCTGCATGGGTCCATCTCCTTTCCGATGGCCGACGGTTGGACGGCGTTCCTTCGCAGACACTCTAGCGAGGCCGGCGGCCCTGTCAATGATTCCTTGCCCATGCAGATCGGGGCCGGGTTCTGTCCCTCTCCCTTGACGGGAGTATGTGTTTAGCGTGAGTGGCACGGTCACGCGCCGTTGCGTGACCGCGCTTGCTCCCCCATGTGACCGTGCACGGCCACGCAACAGCGCGTGGCCGTGCCACCCGGCAATCTCGTATCTCGCTAAACACGTACTGACGGGAGGGGTGTCGTAGTCCGGGATTTGCATGTCAAACGCGGGGGCGGTTGGTAGACTCGTGGTCGACTATTCCAGGCGCAACACGGAGGAACTCACTCCCCATGGATGAGCGCTTCAGGCTGAAGGTCAGCCGGAACAACCGGTTTCTGGAGCGCGAAGCACGGCCGGACAAGCCGGCCGTGGCACACGGCCATCAGCGATGAGGAGGGCCAACATGGCTCGATCGGCTTGGACGGTTGCCGTCTTTCTCGGCCTGTCTCTGACGTGCAGCGCCGCCTTCGGCGATGAGGAATTCGTCGGCCCGTTTCCGAGCTGGAAGAACGTGAAGACCGACTACGGCGCCGTCGGCGACGGCAAGGCCGACGATACGGCGGCCATCCAGAAGGGCCTCGATGAACTACAGAAGCATAAGGATGCCGAGGTACTCTTCCTCCCGGCGGGCACGTAACGCATCACCGACACCGTCAAGACCGTCCGCAAGGCCCACACCGACTGCCTGGGCGTGACGGTGGTGGGCGAGGACCCGGCCGCGACGACGATTTGCTGGGACGGCAAGGCCGGCGGCATGATGTTCCTGTACGACGCGTGGTACTCGCGGATCGGCCGCCTGACTCTCGACGGGGCGGGCAAGGCGGGCGTCGCCCTGGCCTACGGCGGCGGGTTCTCGACCTACAACGAGACCGCCGACATGGTCTTCCAGGACGTCGGCGACGGCATGGCGATGGCCACCGGCAACAACGGCCAGGCCGAGAACGAGGTCCTGCGGTGCGCGTTCGTGCGGTGCTCGGGGGCGGGCCTCCGAACCAACAATTTCAATTCCCTGGATATCTGGGCATGGTACTGCCGCTTCGAGGACTGCGGCTGGGGCCTCTACATCGGGGCGGGGAACTTCCACGCGAACCAGTGCGTGTTCCTTCGCTCCCAAAAGATGGATATTGGTGCGGCCAACCTGATGGTCTTCTCCTTCATCAACAACTTCTCGATGGGCTCGAAGTGTTTCATGGACTGGGCGGGCGGCCACACGTGGGGCTCGGCGACCTCGATCACCGGCAATCGCCTCATCGAGCCGACGGGCGACTTCGCCATCCGCCTCGGCAACGCCGGCCCGTACCTCCTGGCCGATAACGTCATCAAGAGCCGGGCGGGAGCCGCGGGCCCCGTGGTCCACATGACCTGGGGCGACCAGGCGCTCGTCGGAAACACCTACACCGTCGCCAACCCGGTCAAGGAGGCGGGTCGGTTCCGCCGCGTGGCCGAGAAGGTCGTGGACGCTAACACCGTCAGCGGCGAGCCGCCCGCGCTTCCGCCCACGCCGCCCAATCGCAAGCGCCAAGTGTTCGAGGTGGCCGCCGGCGCCGATGCCGCCGCCATCCAGGATGCCATCGACAAGGCTGCGGCACTGAAGGACAAACGCCCGGTCGTGCATCTGCCGATGGGCACGTATAAGGTCG
>JAPLML010000271.1 GCA_026387055.1 Planctomycetota bacterium
TAGGAGGAGCCCTCAACGCGCCCGGCGCGCGCGCTCGAGGGTCGTAGGGGGCCTGCAGGCCAAGTGGGGTGCCATGCTTTCGCGCCTCCGTGAAAGCATGGTCTTGACGTTCGGACGGCCCATGCTTTCGCCACATTGCGAAAGCATGGCACCCGGTCCTCGGCCATCTGCGGGGAGGCAGACAACCAGTGCACCGGACTCGGCTAACGCGAGTGGCGGGCGTGCTTTTGGCCGCAGCGGCCGGCCTGGCCGTGGCGGCGCCCGCGTTCGGGCTGGTCCTGTTCCCGACGGACGCGTCGCCGCCGCCCGTGCGGCCCAATGATGCGGTGATCGGGCGGTGGTTCGAGCCCGGCGGCGCCCTCAAGGCCTCGTGCGTTGCGATCGCCCCGTCATACGTCGTCACGACGCGTCACCAGGGCGGCGGCGTTGGCTACTCGGTCACCATCGCGGGAGCCACCTACCCCGTGCTGGAGGTGTTTGAGGACGACGCCATCGACATCCGGATTGCCCGCATCGCCGCCAACCTGACCTACACCATCGCCCCGTACACGGCCAAGTTGGAGGCGTTCAAGACGGTGGTCATCGGCGGCTACGGGAGGCCCTGCGGGGCGGAACTCAAGTCCGGCGGCCTGACCTACGGTTACGACTGGGGGGCGGCCGACCAGGTCCTGCGGTGGGGCGCCAACCGCGTCGACAACATCTCGACAGGCACGTCAGGCACGACCCTTAAGCTGACTTCCGACGTGCTGGTGGCCCACTTCGACAACTTCGGCTCGGCGGCCCACAAGGACCACGAGGCCGCCCCGGCCGAGTTCGATTCCGGCGGCGGATGGTTTATCGACGTCAGCACTGGCGGCACCGGCGACTGGCGCCTCGCGGCCCTCACCCGCTTCACCGAGCACGTCGGCCAGACCTGGTTCAAGAATCCCGGCGGCACGTCGCACCCCGACGTCTTCGACGGCATCCGCATCACCTCCTACGCGGGCTGGCTCAACGGGGTGATCAAGCCTTCGACATGGATCGGAGGCTCCGGCGCCTGGTCGACCGCCGCCCAGTGGTCGCCGGCGGGGAAGCCCAACGCCGCCGACCAGTGGGCCGTCTTCGGCAACTTCGGCCCCGGTGCCCTGACGGTGACTCTCGACCAGGACGTCACGGTGGGCACGCTCCGTTTCGACGGCTACACGAACTACACGATCAGCGGCCCGTCGAGGCTGACGTTCAGCGCGACGAGCGGCACGGCGGGCATCGAGAGCAACCGCCTGCTCGACCCGCTGGCCACGGGAGCGGCCACGATTGCCGTGCCGATCACGCTGAGCGACTCGCTCCTCGTGAACCACAACTCCGGCGGGACGATCACGCTTTCCGGCGTCGTCTCCGGCGACGGCGGCATCATCAAGGACAAGGGCGGCACGCTCGTCCTCGCCAACTCCAACACGTACTCCGACGGCACCGTCCTCAAGGGCGGGACGCTGCGCGCCAGCTCGCCGGGCGCCTTCGGCAGCGGGCAGATTACTCTGGCCGGCGGCACGCTCGACGCCAAGCAAGATACCCCGGTCATTTTCCCCAACAGCGTCCTGGTGAGCGGCGACGCGACCGTCAACGTCGACCGCAACGCCTCCGGCACCGGCCGGACCGTGACCTTCGGCGGCCTGACCGTCGGCGGCGACTGGAAGCTGACCGTGACGGGCGGCAATGGCTACGGCCTCGCTTTCAGCGGGCCAACCTTGTTCCAGGGCACGACCGGCACGACGGTCGATACGGTGAGTGCCGACGTGGCGCTCTCGGGCGGCGTGTCGCTCCTCGCGGGGTCGCTCACGAAGACCGGCCCGAAGGCCCTGACGATCGCCGGGCCGCAGACCTGGGGCGCGGGCACCGTCCTCAACGCGAGCGGCGGCACGGTGCGCCTGAACGCCGACACCGGCACGAGCGCCCTCTTCAACGTGACCCTGAACGTGGCCGGCGCCCGGGCCGAGCTCGGCTCGACGCAGCACCTGGCCGCCTTGAACCTCAGCGGCGGGGGTGTGGCCTCGATGACCGACGGCGGCGGCAAGGTCCTTGTCACCCAGGCGCTGGCGATCGAGGGGGCCGCCTCCCAACTTGACATCGCCGGCAGCAACCTGATCGTGGACTACTCCGGCGCGAGCCCCCTCGACCGCGTGGCGGGCCTGATCCGCACCGGCTACAACGGCGGCGACTGGGCCGGCAACGGCATCACGAGCCGCGCGGCGGCCGTCGATCCGATCACCTATGGCATCGGGTACTCCCAGAACGGCATGCTCTTTGCCCCGTACGATCACTTCGCGGGCCAGCCGGTGGACGAAACCACGATCCTGGCGAAGTTCACCTACGCCGGCGACCTGAACCTGGACGGCGTGGTGGACGACAACGACGTGACCATCCTGGGCCTGTTCTATGATGGCGGCGTGGTCAGCAGCCACCGCTGGCATGAAGGCGACATCTTTGGCTACGACGGCCGCATCGATGACAACGACGTGACCATCCTGGGCCTGACGTACGGGTCCGGCATCGGGCATCCCCTCGCCGGCGGCGACGGCGTTCACGGCGAGGGCGCGGCCGCCTCCTCGGCGCTCGCCGATTCCTCCACGGCCCCGGTCGGCGGCAGCCCGCTTCCCGAGCCGGCAACGCTGGCGCTGATGGCGCTCGGCGTCCTCGGTCTGATGCGCCGCCGCGGTTAGAGCCTCGGCCCGCCGCGGCGGGCCGCGGCACCCCGAGGAGCGGGTGATTCGGACAGGCTCTTACCGGCCTGCCTTCTTCGCCGGCCTGGCGAGGCCCGGAACGAACGTGTCGGTGGGGGCCAGCGACAGGATGTACTCCGCGAGCAGGCGGATCGTGTTGTCGGCGTCGTCCAGGCCGATGATCTCCACGGGCGTGTGCATGTAGCGGTTCGGCACGCTCACGAGGGCCGTGGCGACGCCCGCCCGGCTGACCTGGATGGCGTTGGCGTCGGTGCCGGTGGCGCCCGGCGCGGCCTGGAACTGGTGCGGGATTTTCTTGGCCTTGGCGGTCCGCTCCAGTCCGTCGGCGACCCGGGGGTTGATGTTGGGGCCGCGGCAGAGGATGGGGCCGCCCCCGACCCGCACGTCGCTGAGCTTGCGCTTGTCCTTCTCGGCGCCGGGGTAGTCGGAGGCGAAGCCGACGTCGACCGCGATGCCCACGTGCGGGTCGAGGCCGAACGCGCTCGTGCGGGCGCCGCGCAGGCCGACCTCCTCCTGCACCGTGCTGACGGACCACACGGCCACCTTCGGCCGCCGCTTCGCCAAGACCACCAGCGTCTCGACCACCACGAATGCGCCGATGCGGTCGTCGAAGCCGCGCGAGGCCACCCGGCCGTTGAGGAGGTGCTTGAGGTCGACGTCGAGGGTCACGGGGTCGGTGACGCGGACGCGCTGGCGGGCGTCCGCGGCGCTCTTGGCGCCGATATCGATGAACATATCCTCGATCTTCAGAGGGGCCTTGCGTTCCTCGTCGGTCAGCAGGTGGATCGCCCGGCGGCCGATGACGCCCGGCACGGGGCCCTTGGCGCCGTGCACCAGGACCCGCTGCGCGGCGAGGACCGGGGGGTCGAATCCGCCGATGGTCTGGAAGAACAGGTACCCGTTCTCGTCGACGTGCGAGACCATGAGGCCGATCTCGTCGACGTGCCCCGCGAGCATGACGCGAAGGGGCGCCGCGGGGTTCACGCCCGCCAGGACGTTGCCGTGCACGTCGGTGCGCACCGCGTCGCAATTCCCCGCCAGGCGCTGCCGGACCACCTCCTGGGCCTCCTCCTCGAAGCCCGAAGGACACCACGCTGCCATCAGCTTCTCGAGAAACTCCAGTCGGTCTTTCTGCATGTTTCGCTCCTGGGCCTGTCCCGTTGATGTCGCCGTCATTCTACTCCGCACCGGATGATACCCCGCCGGCGCCTTTCATGCAAGCACGCCGCGGTATCTTCCGAGCCCGCCGCGATGCCATTCGAGCCCGCCGCGGAAGCGGCGGGAGATCCTCCCGTTCGACCTCTCCCGCCGCTTCCGCAGCGGGCTCGCCCCCATGCCGACGACCCGCGTAATGCGTCGGTTTCGGGGGGTGGCACGGCCACGCGCCCTTGCGTGGCCGTGCATATAGGAAGATCAGGAGACACGGCTACGCAACGGCGCGTGGCCGTGCCACCCTGCAAGGGCGCGGCTTGCCCCCCCCGGGAATGACGGATTACCGGCCCGCGCGAAAATGATTTGACCCCCCCGCGACATTCAATAGACTGAACCCGCTTTTCACGGGCAGGGCGCGGCGGCTCTCCTGAGCCGCCGCGCGGAGGCGCGATACGCAACGTGAGGCGCGGCGGGTCGGGAGACCCGCCGCGCGAGGTAATCAAGGAGAGTACTATGGCCAAGGCCAAGGAAACCCTTCCGGCGACGATGAAGGGCGTCATCCTGCCCGGCAACAGCACGGTCCAGATCCGGGAGTTCCCGGTGCCCGAGCCCGGGCCGGGCCAGGTCCTCATCCGGACGAAAGCATCGTCGATCTGCGGCAGCGACATCCGCGCCATCTATCGCCAGCACACCGGCAAGGGGCCGGAGGGGTACCAGGCGGGCATGATCGCCGGCCACGAACCGTGCGGCCAGATCGTCAGGGTCGGCCCCAACGGCAAGCGCTATAAGCCCGGCGACCGCGTGGTGCTCTACCACATCTCCGGCTGCGGGTGTTGCGAAGATTGCAAGCATGGCTATATGATTTCATGCACGAGCCCGCTTCGGGCGGCCTACGGCTGGCAGCGCAGCGGCGGGCACGCGCCGTACATCCTCGCCGAAGAGAACACGTGCGTCGCCCTTCCCGACAGCCTGACGTACACCGACGGCGCCCTCTGCGCGTGCGGCTTCGGCACCTCCTACGAGGCCCTGCGGCGCATCGGCGTGAGCGGGCAGGACCGGCTCCTGGTGACCGGCCTCGGGCCGGTGGGCCTGGCGGCGGCGATGGTGGGGCGGGCCCTCGGCGCCACGATGGTCATCGGCACCGACATCTCCGAGAACCGCCTGAAGATCGCCAAGGACCTGAAGCTCGTCGATCACGCCCTCAGGGCCGATGACAAGGCCCTCGCGAAGATCAAGGACCTCACGGAAGGCAAAGGCTGCGAGGCGAGCTTCGACGCCTCCGGCGCGCCGGCCGGGCGCCTGCTGGCCCTCCAGGGCACGCGGCAGTGGGGGCGGTGCGTCTTCGTCGGCGAGGGAAACAAGGTCGAGTTCGACGTATCGCCCCTGCTCATCCACCCGCAGATCACGCTCTACGGCTCGTGGGTGACGTCGCTGAAGCACCTGGAGGAACTCGTCGAGCGGCTCGACCGCTGGGGCCTGCATCCCGAGATCACGTGCACGCACCGGCTGCCGCTCGAGAAGGCCGCCGAGGCCTACGACCTCGCCGACAAGGGCCAGGTGGGCAAGGTCGCCATCTGTTTCGACGAGGAATTGAAATAAGTTGTTTTGTCCACCCACGTTTAGCCGTCGCCGGCACGGCGACGAACAATGATCGCGGCCGTACCGGCCGCGGCTAAACGATGATCGTCGCCGTGCCGGCCACGGCCGAACACGGCGCGGGCATACCGGCGGCAGCTACACGCCGCGCGGCGGGAGGGGCTGCACGAAGCTCCACTGCTGGGGCGCAAGCCCCGCCGCGGGCGGGTTGGCTTCGACGTACGCCAGGGCCGCGTGGACGGCCTCCTCGTCGTCAAGGAAGACCTTCCATCCGCCCCGCGTCCAGGGCGTTTCGCTGAGGCCCAGGGCCGAGGTTGCCCGGCCTTTCACCTGGTTGATGATGTATTCGATTCGATACTTCGAGCGCAAGATCACGAGGTGCACGTGGTCGTTCATAATGGCGCAGGCATACACGGCAAGCTGCAATCGGCCAACTTCACGTTCGAGGGCTGCGGCGGTGAGCGCACGCGTCTTGTCGTTGAGGAAGTACGGCGCACGGCTCAGCGTTGGAACGGTTGCCGTTCGGAATCGCCGGAGCGTGAGGGCGTCCGGTTGGGGGTTCTGTCGGCCATACTGGATGCCGCCAAGGGCGGCCAGTTCGGCATTGTAGATAGCCTTCGAGAATGATCCGCGCGGGTCGTTCGGAAGCCACGTGCCGTAGGTTGTGAAGATGGCGTGATAGGCGATGACCATACTCACCCCTTCGCCGTCGCCTCGTTTAGCCGTCGCCAATCGTTTAGCCGTCGCCAATCGTTTAGCCGTCGCCGGTACGGCGACGAACAGCATTGATCGCGGCCGTACCGGCCGCGGCTAAACGATGATCGTCGCCTACCTCTGCGCGCGGGCCAGTTTCGTCGCGTTCTCGCCGCCGCCCAGGAGGTACACGAGGGGCAGGGGCCGGTCGGTGCCCTCGATGAACGCCGGGCGGGCTTGCCACGGCGTCACCGAGAGCACGCCTGCCAGATCCATCCAGTGCTGGAGCCGCGCAGGGGCCAGGTTCCAGACCATGTGGAAGTGGTTGGCCGGGGCGTACTGCTTGTACTCGGCCATTGAGGCGTACTTCGGCACGACCCACGTGTGCGGCCACGTGACGTTCGAGGTGTTGGCCACGGCGGCGGCGAGCTCCTCCGGCAGGTCCACCGTGCAGGCCTCGTCCCAGATGAGCGTGAAGCCGCCGACCGGATCGCTGTAGGCCAGGCGTCCGGCTACCCCAGAGATCCCGCCGGGCGAAATGAAGGTGACGCTGTTGCCGCCGCCGGGGAAGTAGTAGAGTTCCGCGCCCGGCATGCGGACCCGCTTCATGATCTCCTCGACCGGCTCGCCGGGCTTGCCCGCCCAGTCAAGGCTGGCGGAGCCGGAGTTGTCGCCGTCAACGATGCCGCGCGCGGCCCACAGGTCCCTGGGCGAGAACTTGACGCCGAGCGACTTGGCGAGGGCCTGGATTTCCCACGGCTCCCAGACCTTGCGGAAGTCCATGAAGAGCGGGGGGCTGCCGCCGGAGAGCCACGTCATGAAGAGCATCGTCAGGAGGCCCTGCACGTCGGCCTCGGTGGCGAACGGGATGGGGGGCTTCCGCCCTCGATGGTCGAAGGTGGAGTTGAGGAGCGACTCGGCGGCGTCCGAGATCGGCAGCGGGATGCCGCGGCGGTCGCTGCCCCATTCCAGTTGGTTCATGAACCCGCCGCCGACGGCGTCGAGGTCCGCGAGCAGGTCCCTCATCATGAGGTACATCGCGAGGCCCTGGTTGAACTTGGCGTCGGCGTCGGGCTGGCTGAGGTCGAGGCGCTCCGCGACGTGGCTGTCGATCCAGGCGCGGAGGCGTTTGAGCTCCGCCTCCTTGTAGGCCTTCTTGGCGAGCATGTCGGCCAGGAGTTTCATATCGAGACGTGTGATTTCGAGGCCGAACGTCCGCCGCGTCGGCAGGATGTGGGCGAGGGCCGTCTCCATGCCCATCGAGTCGTGGCCGAAGACCACCACGCGCCGGCCCTTGAGGCCGACGTACGTGAGGGCGGCGTAGCACCAGTCGATGAGGGCCGTGGCGGTGCCGGGCGTCATCTCGGGCTTCAGGCCGGTGTCGGGCCACGTGCCCACGTTGAGGGCCGCCAGGCGCCCCATCTGCGCGAGGGCCCCGTTCAGGGCGTGGGCGTACACCACGCCGGGCTTCGGCCCCGAGTTGCCGCAGGTGATGTTGAGCGGCATGTCGGCGGGCATGTGGGCCAGCAGGCTGATGACGGTCAGTTGCGGGAAGGCCCAGGTGTCCGGGGCGCAGATGAGGGCGTCGACGCCGGCCGCGCGGAACTGGCGGGCCACAAGGTCGGCCTGCTTCTCGCCGTCGACCAGCACGGGCGTCCAGACGACGTCGACGGGTTTGCCGTCGGGCATCCGCACGCTCTTGGCGACCACGTCGGCCACGAGGCCGACGATGTTGGCCGCCCGCTGGCGCGACTCCTTGTCGATTCGCGGGTCGCCGGTGGCGAACACGCCGAACGTCACCGCCCCGCGCTTGGCCGCCAGGTCTTCCGCCAACCTCTTTGCCTTGGCCACGAGAAATCTCCTTGTACGTGTCCAGCGATTGTGCTGCTACGCCGACAGTCATTGTGGCACGGCCGGCTTGTCCGGCCGTGGCAGCGTGGCACTCACACTCCCCACGGCCGGACAAGCCGGCCGTGCCACATCCACCAGGGCACGCCAGACATGTGCTGAACCCCCGCGCTACTGCGCGGTCGGCACGGCCACCAGTTCGCCGCGCAGTTGGGCGGCCTGTTCCTGCGGGCCGTAGGTGCCGTAGAAGGGCGCGTTCGAGTCGAGCCAGAGGTAGAGGCGCTGCCGGTCCTCGGCGGAGAGCTTGGCGCCGGCGGCGTGGGTGGCGTCTTCGAGGATCTTCGTCAGGCGGCTCTCATCGGCCCCGATGCGCCCCGGAGGCGTGGCGACCTGCGAGATGCTCGCGCCGCCCCATTCGTACCACCGCAGGAAGGGCTTCAGGCTCTCGTACGAGCGGGTGAACACGCCCGCGGGCTCGCCCGTCAGGACCAAGGGGCTCTTGTCCTTCCCCTCGGAGCCGTCGTGGCACCGCACGCAGTTCCGGTCGAGGACGGGCTGGATCAGCCGCGGATAGGAGAACGGCCGCGAGCCGTCGGGCCCCGGCTGGATGGCCGACGGCCCGCGTGCCGTCGCCAGCGTCGGGCGCGAGGCCGGGGCGGCGGTCACCGATCGCTCGTGGCATCCGATGCACCCGCGCCGCTCGCCCGGCTGAAGGTACGTGACGCTGTGCATGTTCTGGACCGCGCGGCCGGACTCGTCCACCGCCTGGAAGTAGAGAGGCTTGCAGGCCGGGGCGCGGAAGTAGGCCGAGCCGTCTGCCTCGACCGGCACCGTGCCCAGGAGCAGGCGCGCGCCCTCGGCGTTGGCTTGGCCGATCCGCGGCTGGTTGGCGGTGGGCGTGGACTTCGGCAGCACCTGGTAGATGCGGAGGCTGCGGATGGTGCGGCCTTCGGGCAGGGGGAAGTGGCTCTGCCGCACGTCGGTCAGGACGAACTCCCCCTCCTCGCCCAGCGCGGCGTGGCGGGTGGCCGTGACCACCGGCGGCACGGGCCGCGGCGCGAGCAGGATCGGGTACATGCACGCGATCCGCTCGTCGCGGTACAGGAGTTCCAGGTTCCCGAACCGGTCGAGGTAGTAGAGGCCGGTCGAGTCGCGTTTGCCGCCGCTGCTCATGCCGGGCAGCGGGCCGGCGCCGAACGAGACCAGGAAGTACTTCTCCGACAGGGGCCAGGGGCTATGAAAATATGTTTTAGGCCAGCCGCCGTCCTTCTGGCTGCCCTCCGGGAAACAGACCTCCGGCGTCAGGACCTCGACGGCGTCGAACCGGTCCTCCCCCGTCTCGGGGTCGAGGCCCACGCGGGCCGGATCGAGGATCACGAGCGAGCCTCCCACGTCGGCATGGTGGGCGCCGGCCACGAAGAGGATGCGGTCGGTGCCCGGGATCGCGTGCGGCTGGAAGCACGCGTTGATGCGCGACGTGTAGTTGCCGAAGAGGCTGACGGGGTTGGTGCCGTCCGGGTTGGTGATCCAGAGGCCGTGGAAGTTCGCCGCCGAGCGGTCCACGTAGTCCCAGCGGGTGTAGACGATGCGGCCGTCGGCCAGGACGCTGGGGTGCCACTCGTTCGTCTCGTGGAACGACAGGGGCCGGATGTCCTCGCCGCTGGGGCCCATGCGGTGGAGCGTGTAGACGGGGATCGGCTCCCACGGGTTATTGCATCGCGTGTAGCCGCCTCGACGTGTCGACATGAAGGCGATGCCGCCGTCGGGCAGGGGGCAGGGGTCGAAGTCGTCGTACCGGGCGTCGGTCAGCCGCCGCAGGTCCTCGCCCGCGGGGTCCACGTCGTAGACGCCGTAGAAGGGCTGCCTGGCGGAGCCCAAGGGCACCGGCCTTCCGTTGCAGTCGGCATAGGAGAAGTAGATCTTCTTGGCATCATAGGAAATCGCCAGCGTGGTGAAGCAGCCGGGGCCCAGGCGCCCCTGGACGAGGTCCCGGCACTTCAGCGACCGGCCGGGCCGCTCCAGGATGTACACGCCTCCGCCCAGGATGCCGCCGTAGTCGTCGAAGTACGCGACGTACTCGTGCAGCATCTGGCAGATGAAGCGGTTGCGCTTCATGAAGGCGATGGGCTTGCCGGCCAGGAGCGGGTTCTTGAGCGCCAGCTCGCGCGCCGCCCAGCGGACCTTCTGGTAGAGGGCGAGGCGGGCCGCGTCGTCGAGCGAGTCGAGTGCCGCGGCCTCCTTGCGCAGGCCTTCGAGGGCGGCGGCATCGGACGCCACGTCGGGCGCGTCGGGCATGGCGCGAAGGTCGGCCAGGAGCCGCGCGGCCCGCTGGAGGGCGTCGCGGATCGCCTCGGGCGCCTGGGGCGTGCGGCCGCGCCGCGTCTCCTGCGCCGCCCAGTCGCCTTCGACCATCGGTCGCAAGGCCGAGTCGTCCACGGCGCGGCGTTCCCCGCGACGTTGCGCGGCGGCGAGAGTCATCGGCAGGACCAGCCCGATGGCGAGTGCCGCGATAGCCCACGTCCACCCCGTGCGTCGATTGTCCATAGGCCACCTCCGCTCAACCCATATCATACACGATTTCGGCTGTAAACACAAACGCTGCTTGGGGGGACAGATTGCACGATTACCACACGCGCCCATTCAGCCGCCCAGCTTGTCGAAGACTTGCCGTGGGCCGCGAGCGCACGTCCGGGGTGCGTTACGCGTTGCGTGTTCATCTATGCTCTCCTCACGGGATGCCGCAAGATGGTCTTGAGCTTCTCCGGCGCCGTGCGCCGCGGGTCGCTCAGGTAGATCTCGTGGTGTCTGCCGGTCGGCGCGCAGCCGTTCTCGCGGACGAAGGCCAGAAGCCTTTCGGTCGTCGGCCCCACGTCGGCATACGGGCCGACGTGGAGCACCTGGGCGGCGGGGCCTTCCTCGAACCGCTCGAGGCGGACGCCCTCCAGGCCGGCCTTCTCGGGATGGCGGCGCTGGAGCTCCTCGCGGGCCTCCCCGAGCGCGGCCGGCGTGACCACGTCGGGTTGCATGACGGCGAGGGTCCACTTCCAGGCGCCCTTGCTCGCGGCGAGGAAGGCCGCGACCTCGTCGGCGTTGGTCATCGCGGCGAGCCTCTCGGACTCATCGGTCCACCAGAGCCCCTCGAGGGTCATGACAGTCCAGTCGATGCCCTTGCGCATCTTGAAGCCGAACTTCAGGGTGTACGAGAGGCCGTAGAGCGAATCGATGGCCGATTGGAACTCGGGCGACGTGTTCGGGTCGCCCTGGCCGTCGACCATGAGGAAGTTCATCGCCGGCACTTCGACGAGCGCGGGCTTCTTGGCCGACGCCTTGTACAGATGAGCATATATTTTGCGCAGGTCGAGCTTTTCCATGGTCGGCTCCTGTGTTTAGCCGTCGCCGGCACGGCGACGGGCCGGCGCGCGGTACTCAGTCCCCGCTGTTCTCGCAACCGTGCCGGCCGCGGCCAAACGCGCGAAGTTGGCCGCTTCCGTGTTTAGCCGTCGCCGGCACGGCGACGAACAATATTGATCGCGGCCGTACCGGCCGCGGCTAAACGATGACCGTCGCCGTACCGGCGACGGCTAAACACGGCCGAGCGCCCACCCTACGCCGTCATCGGCAGGCCCAATTCCTCGAGCGCCTGCCGCACCCCTGCCGGCCCCTTCGTCAGGCGGGCCGCCATGCCGAGCTGCGCCGCCGCCTCGACGTTCTCCAGGCTATCGTCGAAGAAGGCGACGCGGGCCGGCGGCAGGCCGAGATAGTCGAGGACGTTCTGGAATGCGGCCGGCTCGGGTTTGCGGCACCGCATCGTGTACGATTCAAAGACGCGCTCGAAGTGCGGGAGCACCGGGGCGCTCAGCCGCCGCCACTCGGCCGCATGCAGGGCGTTCGTGTTGGTCAGGATCACCAGTCGCAGACGCTTCGCCGCCAGTTGAGCCAGGACCGCCTCGATACCCGGCAGGGGCGCGCCCAGAAGGGCATGCCAGCCGCGGTCGAACTCGTCGTCCGGCAGCGGGCAGCCGAGCTTGGCCCGCACCCGCCGCCGATACTCCTCGGGCTCGAACTCGCCGCGCTCGAAGCGGAGGTACTCGCTCAGGTCGGCCAGGCGCCGGTGGACCTCCTCAATCGCCAAGCCCGTGGCCGACGCCCACGCGCGGAACGTCCGCTCGACCGCGACTTCGATCACCACGCCGCCCAGGTCGAACACGGCGGCGTGGATGGGGGGCGGATTCTTCAAGATGCAGGCCCCTCCACGTTGGTGCGCGGGGGGTCTCCCGACCCGTACCTGTTTAGCGCGGGTGGCACGGTCACGCGCCGTTGCGTGACCGTGCTTGCTCCCCCACGTGACCATGCACGGCCACGCAAAAGCGCGTGGCCGTGCCACCCGGCAATTGAGCGCCGCGCTGAACACGTCTCCCGACCCGCCGCGCACAACAGCCGCTACTCCGCCTTCAGCCGCAGCACCGTCACCGACCACGGCGGGAAGGTGCGCTTGAACTGCGCGGCGGCGCCTTGGAGCTTCTCGGTCACGGGGGCCACCTTCATCGGCTGCTCCAGCGTGTTCTCGTCCTGCGGACTGGCCGACGCGAGGACGATGGCCGTGCCCGTCGGGCCGACCTTCTTCGCCCCGGCCAGCTCGATGGCGGTCTCCTGCGGTTCGCCGGAGACATTGACAACCTTCAAAATGACCTCGCCCGGCCCCGCGCGGCCGGCGACGGCGTAGAGGGGCGACGGCGGCGGGGGGTACGTGGCGTCGTGGACGAGCTTGCCGTCGAGGAAGCACTTGGCCGCCCGCCCTTTCAACTCGATGCGGATGTCGTACCAGCGGCCGGTCTCGATCTTGCCGGTCACGTCGGCGCCCATGTGCGACTTCGAGCCGCCGGTGGCCACCTCGATGGCGTGCTTGGAGTTCCCCCATCCGCCGAGGTTCCACCAGGCGAAGTTGTCGTGGTCGGCCGCGTGGAACAGGATGAGGAAGCCTTCCGCGCCGCCCAGCTTGCGGGCCTTGAGCGAGAGCGTGTAATCGGTCCACGCCGGGTCGCCCGCGACGGAGCGGTCGTCGGGCTCGAGCTTCATCTGGCGGTACGCGCCGTCCTGCACCTTCCATTCGCCGCCGGCGGGCTTCCAGCCGGCGGCGTCGGAGGCGAAACTCGATTCCAGGAGCACCTTGTCGCCCTGCGTGACCTTGAGGTCCTTGTACTCCGCCTGCGTGTTCCACGTGCCGACGCCCACGGCGCCGTGCGGCAGCGGCGCGGGGCCGGTCGCGGCGGCCGTCACGCGGCAGGGCAGGACCGCCTCGCCGCGGTTCTCGCTGAACAGCTTCTGCACCCAGTAGGACGGCGTGCCGAAGACGCGCGAGCTGTCGAAGTTGATGAGGTCGGGGTTCCACTTCTTGTAGTTCACGTTGGCGAACAGGGGGGCGTACGAGGCCATGACGACCACGTCGGAGTTCCGCTCCATGCCGGTCATGAACGCGGCCTCGCCGAGGGCCGCCCGGAGGTTCCCCTTGCCGCCGCCTTGCGTGACGGCGTACTCGCCGACGTAGATCTTCGGCCCGTCGCGCTTGTACGTATCATATTTGAACGCGTTGCTCGCGAAGAACTCGGGGCTGGAGTAGTAGTGCTCGTCGACGATCTCGACCGGGTGCTTGTCGGGCCGCACGTCAGCGATCAGCCGCATCTCGGGGTACTTGGCCTTGATGGCGTCGTAGAACAGGCGGTACCGCTCGTTGTAGGCGGGCCCGCCGTTCTCGTTGCCGATCTCCAGGTACTTGAGGCCGAACGGCGGGGCGTGGCCTGCCTTCGCCCGCAAGGAGCCCCACGTCGAGTCGAGGGGGCCGTTGGCGTACTCGATGGCGTCGAGGGCGTCCTGCACCCACTCGGCCATCTGCTCCTTCGGCACGTTCTCGCGGTGCGACATGCCGCAGTTGCTGACGAAGAGCGGCTCGGCGCCCAGGTCCTCGCAGAGCTGGAGGTACTCGTGGTACCCGAGGCCGTTTGTTGACATGTATTGCCATATATTGTACTGTGTGCGGCGGTCGCCCGGGTCGCCGATCGTCTGCTTCCACCGCTGGGCGAAGGCGAGCCGGTCGCCCTCGACCCAGCACCCGCCGGGGAACCGCACGAACGCGGGCCGGAGGCTCGCCAGCATCCCCGCCAGGTCCGGCCGCATCCCGTTCGGCCGGTTCTTGAACGTCTGCCGTGGGAAGAGCGAGACCATGTCGAGCCACACCGTGCCGGCGGCGCCCGTGCGGATCGCCAGCCGCGCCGCCGGATCGGCGCCGCTTGAGGTCAGCGGCACCGCGAAGCACCGCCAGTCGGCCGTCAGGCCCTCGACCTTGCGCTCGGCGTGGGTGGTCTTGCCGTCGGCGCTTTCCAGGGTCACTTCCAGCGGGCCGCGGAAGCCGTCTCCCACCCGGGCCCAGAACGTCAGGTCGTAGGCGGCGCCCTTGGCGAGGGCGATGCCCCACCAGCCGCCGTTGGCCACGCCGACCTTCCCCTCGCCGTCCTTCTCGATCGCCAGGCGCAGGCTGCGGCGGTTCTTCTCGCTCATCGGCTTGGACGTGTCGATGGCCATCTCGCCCTTGCGCGCGGCGGTGGCGAGGAGCGACCAGTGATCGGGCTTGTCGGAATCCTCGAAGGAGCGGTTGCGCACGAGCTCGGCGTACAGGCCGCCGTCGCCGGCGCAGTTGATCTCCTCGAAGAAGATGCCGTAGAGCATCGGGCTGACCTTGGGGCCCGGTTTGTCGACATCGACCGTGAGCGCGGCGGGACCCGCGGCCGCAGAGGTGGCAAGGGCACACAGCGCCAGGAGGAGGGTGAGGGCAAGGGCCGGTCTCATGGTGCGTCCTTTCTGCTGGAAAGTGCAGAGCCCGCGATTGCTGTCATCGGCGGCACGACATATTACCCGGCGGCCCCCTGGAAGGCCAGCGATTTCGGGCTCCGGAGGGACCACAGACCACAGTAGCTCACCGCTTACGCATCTCGAGGTACGCCGCCATGAACGCCTCGGCGTTCGCGATGGGCACGTTTGGCGGGATGTGGTTGCCGACCGCGAAGAAGTAGCCGGGGCACGGGCGGCCGAGGTCCATGCACCGCTTGACCTCGCGCCGCACGTCCTTCGGCGTGCCGAACGTCAGGACCCGCGTGTCGGCGTTGCCGACGATGACGTGGGTCTTGCCGTACTTCCTGCATATGTAGGCAAGGTCGGTGGTCGGCTCGAAGATGAATCCCTGGGCCCCGGCGGCGGCGATGTCGTCCACGTACTCCGTGAAGCTCCCGTCGGAGCAGAAGAGGACCTTCTTGCCGGCGTCCTTCACGCAGTCCCAGTACCGCTTGTAGTTCGGGAAGACGTACGCGCGGTAGAACTCGGGTTTGAAGATGCCGCCCTCGGTCCAGACCATGTCGTCGTGGGTAAGGAAGACCTCGATGTCGGTGGCGGCCCACGCTTCGACATAGGTCATCAGGTAATCGGCCCAGCGGTTGAGGAGGCGGCCGAACCGTTCCGGGTCCACGCCGGCGGCCAGCAGCAGGTTCTCCAAGCCGAAGGCGTCGATGGCCCACGAGACGACCGACCGGTACTCGCCGCCGGAGATGACGCCCGGCCCCCGGCGGGCCTGGCGGTACCACGCGCGGTACTCCTCGGCCTGGCGCTTGAAGTCTACCGGCCCGTACTCCTCGCGCGGGTCGAGGGCGTAGATCTCCTCGACGCCCGTGAAGGGGGAGGGCCGGGGCAGGCGGTAATCGCTGCCGTCGGCCTGCCAGACGGCGTGGCCCATGTCGGTCCAGCGTCCGCGGGGAATCTCCGGCCGGTCGGTCGACCAGCGGAAATCGAAATCGAGGAGTTCCTCGATGCCCGCCTTGGGCCGGCGGTGCTTCTTCCGCAGGTGCGCGAGCCACGCCGGGTGCGTGATGTACTGGGTGTGCGGGATCTCGTCCGGCCTCTCGAGCCGGATCGCCGCGATGCCGCGCTCGTAGCTCATGGGAGCCCCTGCCATCGTTTAGCCGCGGCCGGTACGGCCGCGATTATTTGTACGTCGCCGTACCGGCGACGGCTAAACGCGGCGGCTATCGCCCCTCGATGATCTTGCGGCGGTAGGCCTCGACCTCCATGCCGCGCACGTGGTCGACCTCCGCCGGGGTCAAGGGCTGGGGCTTGCCGGCGATCAGGGCGGCCACCTGGGTCTTGGCGGTGTCCTCGATGATCATCATCTTCGAGAAGGCCTCGCGCCAGCTTGCGCCCCACGTCACGACGCCGTGGTTGCGCAGGGCGACGGCGTTGTTGCCCGCGAGCACGCCTTCCTCCACGCGCATCGCCAGCGCGGTGCTCGACGGCTTGACGAAGGGCAGATAGTAGACGAGATCGACGTACGCGACGAAGTCGGGCGTCCAGGGCAGGATCTCCATGCCGCCGGAGATGAGGCCCGTGGTGATCGGCGGATGGGCGTGGCACACGACGTTCGCCTTCGGCCGGGCCTTGAGGATCCTCAGGTGCATCTCCCACTCCGAGGTCGGCCGCGGGCCGGCGAGGTGCTTGCCCGTCTCGAGGTCCACCACCGACCACTCGTGGTCGGCGATGCGGTCGACGTCGTAGCCGCTCGGCGAGCAGACCATGTGCGAGCCGTCGCGAGCGCTCGTGTTGCCGCCGGGCCCGGCCACCAGGCCGCGAGTGACCATCATCAGGCCCAGCGCCTTCAAGTCTTCGATGGCTGCCATCTCTTCTTTCACTCCTTGTCAAAGGTCTTGGGGTTCTCGTGCCGGAGGGTATCCACCGGCGCCTTGTCGTCGGTCAGGGGCGCCTCGCTGATCGGACGGGGCGTCATGCGCTCGTATTCCTTGAAGATCAACTGCGGCAGGTCGAAGCCGAAGTCCTTCCCCTGCGAGATCGCCTCGGCCCGCTTCATCCACTCCGACTTCGGGGTCGGGGTCTCGTCGAGGCTCGCGAAGACGATGACGTTCCCCGAATCGCCCGCCTTGAAGAGGTACGTCTGCGGGAATGTCGTCTGGTAGGTCTTGAGCTCGGCGAAGTAGAAGCGGTTGACGGCGTGTTCCCACAGGTTCGTGGCCACGAGGCCGCCGGGCTTGAGGCGCGACTTCACGAGCCGGATGAACTCCAGCGTCGTCAGGTGGAACGGGATGCGGTCGGCGGCGTACGCGTCCAGGAGGATGATGTCGTACGGTCTGGGCGAGCGTTTGAAGTACATCCGCCCGTCCATGACGATGACGCGGGTGTTGGGCGTCCCCTTGAACTCAAAATGCTCCTGGCACACCTTCACGACGTCCGGGTCGAGCTCCACGATATCGAGACGCACGTCGGGGAACTGCTTCTGGATGAACTTGGGGACCGACGCCCCGCCGAGGCCCACCAGGAGGACGTCTTTCGGCGCGGGATGGAGGGCGAAGGCGGCGATCATCGACCGCGAGTACCTGAGGTCCAGCCGGTCGGGCGCCGCCAGGATCATGCTCGACTGGATGCCGCGCGACTTCGAGAAGTGCATGCACCGGCGGCCCTCTTTCGGGTAGTCGACGACGCGGATGCGGTAGTAGCGCGACTCGCGGTCGTAGCGGACAACAGCGTCCTCGCTGGCGCCGCTCTGGGCGGCCACCCACGCCACGACCGCCCCGGCCACCACGCCTGCGGCGACGGCGACCAGTATGATGGTGCGATTCACTGCCGGACCCTCCAAGTCGGCTGTAAGAGAGTAGCGGTCAGGCCCAGCTTTGGCTAGTGCAAAAACCCCTGGCAGGTGTGTCCAGCCGCGGCCGCATCGCCCTACATGCCTCCCATTTTGCCCAGAACGCCTAATCTGACATGCCCGGATGGCCGATAATGACCGTGGACCCTCTTCGCGGAGACATACCGTGGCAGACGATGAACTGATCGAGACCCTTCACGAGACCATCGCAGAGACCCAAACCCCTGGGGAGCGTCGCGCGGGCGTGGACCGCCGCACCGGCCGGCCCTCGAATTACTCGGGTTCTGAGCGCCGCAACGGCATCGACCGGCGGGTTCTTTCCGACCGGCGGACCGGCGGCGACCGGCGTACCAATGTCGACCGTCGCCATGCCCTGCGGCGCCAGGAAGACGCCGTGGCCTTCCAGAAGCGGGTCGAAGAGGGTGACCTGACGCTCGAAGAGATCGAGTTTGTCCGGGCCGTCGACCGCTACAAACGGAAGTTCAATCGGCCGTTCCCCACCTGGAGCGAAATCCTGGCAATCGTCAAGGAACTCGGATACACTAAGGACAGTTTAAGCTGAAGGAGGGGGCGGGGCGGATGGTCCCCCCGTTGCGCCTTCGACTCACGACCCCCGTTCTGAGACGAAAGGCTTATGGAAAAGATTGCCATCCTTACCTCCACCCAGCCCTTGCGCAAGACGGCGTCTCGCCTGGGCGTGACGAAGCAGCGGCTGAACATGGAGGCCTGCATGGAGCTGGCCGAGCGGTTCGACGTGGTCATCATCGGCAGCCTGTCGGCGGACGAGGTGTTTCAGTACATCGAGACGCATCTGCACCCGGACATCCGCCCCAAGTTCCGCCTCTACCCCCGCTCGTTCTTCCACTCGTTCCGCACCGACGAGGTGCTGAGCACGACGGACGATCCGCGCGACGGGGGGTGGCAGCAGATCCTCTCGGAGAACGGGATCAAGTTCGAAGTGCTCCGCAGCCGCATCGGCGCTGACCAGCGGCACCGCCAGGAGAGGTTCTCCTGGGCGCGCCTGGGCGAGTACATCACCGACCCGCGCGTCAGCCTTGTCAGCGGCGGCGAGGGGCAACTGCTCTTCGACCGGCCGGCGGCCGCGATGCGCTGAGCCCTTCCTGCGAAGGTTTTCTCCACGAGCCCGCTGCGGAAGCAGCGGGGGACTCCCAACACGAGCATCTCCCGCCGCTTCCGCACCGGGCCCGCAGTTCATGCGTGCCCGCGTTTGCCGGCAATAATCCCCGCCACCGCACGTTCCTGATGTTATACTGTTATTCTCCGGGGTTGCATATCAGGCGTAGACAAGGGTCCCTTGGCAGGAGGTCGACCATGAGGCGACAGGTTCTTGTGGGGCTGATGGCCGTGGCGGTCGTCCTGGCGGGCGTCGCGGCCGGCTGCGCGGCGGAGAAGGTCAAGGGCAAGCCGGCAGCGCCCGAGCTAACAAGCGGCCGCCTGATCATCTCCGAAAGAGATCTGAGAGAGTTCAAGGGCGAGCAGAAACGCCCCGAGGGCCCGCCCCCCAAGCCGCTCATCATCCAGTTCAAGCACATTTCCGCCGAATCGTTTATCGAGACCCTGCACCAGTTGGGCCGCCACCCGAGGATTGGAAGGACTCTCGAACAGTTGCCGCTGGCACTGAACCGGGATGCCAACGCCGTTGTCATCCTCGGCCCGCCGGAGGCCACCGGGTACCTGGCGGGCATCGCCAAGGGTCTCGACCAGCCCAACGCGTTCGCGGCGGAGCAGGAGGAGCGGGAGCGCGAGCAGATGAGCTTCCGTTTGAAGATGGGGGAGGCCAAGCGCAAGATCCTCGGCCCCCCGCCGGCGCTTCAGTCCCCGCCCGGTGCGAAGCCGCCGATGAGACCGCCGGAGCGCGGCCTGGGGATGAGACCGCCGGAAGGTCCGCCGCCTGAGCGCGGCCCGGGCATGATGGGCATGGGCCGTGGCGGGATGGGCATGGGCGGCCAGCGGGTGGCACCGCTGGAAGGTCCGCCGCCCGAGCGCGGCCCCGGAATGAGAATGCCGGAAGGTCCGCCGCCCCAGCGTGGCCCGGGCATGATGGGCATGGGTCGCGGCGGGATGGGGATGGGTCGCGGCGGGATGGGGATGCAAGGTCCCCGCATGATGGAGAACCAGGGGCCGATGCGGCAGTTTCGGCCGCTCTGGCGGTTGACCGCCCCCGAGGCGAAGGAGGCGCTCGGCCTCTCGGATGAACAGGTCGAGAAGATCAAGGGCATCCTCTCCGAGGCCGCCCCTCGGCTGGGGCAGATGATGGCGCAGGGGCAGGAGGAGATGAAGAACGTGCCGCTCGCGGAGCGTCCCGAGCGGATGCGCGAGATGATGCAGCGCCGCATGGCGGAATGCGCCGAGCGCGTGCAGCAGGCGCGCGAAGCCGTCATGGAGACTCTCAAGCCCGACCAGCGCGAGAGGGCCGAGAAGTGGCTCCAGGAACCGGGGCCCAGAACGGCTCCAGCGCAGCCGGCCGCCCCCGGGCCGAAACCCCGCGAGCCTGGCCCGTCTGGCGATCGACGGGGTCGCCCGGCGCGAGAGGCGGCGCCGCCGGCCCCGGCGCCGATGGCTCGACCCGTTGCGGGCCCGCCGATGGAGGAGGCGCCCGCCCGGTTCTGGCTGGTGGAGGAGAACGTGGCGCCGCCGCCGGCCCGTCCGCCTGAACGTTCTCAGCAGCAGCCGGGTCCTCCGATGCCCGTCTTGCCTTGGCTCGAGGACCCCGCCGTGCGGGAGCAAGTGGGTATGTCGCTGGACCAGGAGACGAAGCTCTTCATGCTCATGGACAGGGCCAAGAAGCTCCGCGAGGAATCCGAGGCCGTCGCCACGGAGGCCAACGCGGTCCTCAACGCGGAGCAACTGGAGAAGCTTCGGGCGGTCGTCCGCGAGAACCAGCGCCGGCAGAGGGCCACGGACGGGCTGTGCGGCCTGACCACTCCGTCGGCCCGTGAGCGGCTGGGTCTCTCGGACGAGCAGGCGGAGAAGATCGGCGCCATCGTGCAGGACCTTGAGGCGGCTGTGGGGAAGGTTCAACGGGAGATGGTCGGCGCGCCCGGCGGCCCTCCTCCCGACGAGGCGGCGCGGGAGAATCGCCGCGAGGCCCAGAGGCGGCAGGACGAACTGAACCGTGACGCCCAGAAGCGGCAGGAAGAACTGCTCCGTGACGCCCGCACCAAGGTCGCGGACCTCCTGACCCCCGAGCAGCGCGGCAAGGCGGAGCAGATTCTTGCCGAGCGCCGCCTGGTCACGATGGACAGGGGCGGCCCCCGCCTGACGGGGACGAATCCGATGCGGCAGTTCCAGGTACTTATGCGGCTGGCCAGCCCGGAGGCCCGGGAGAAGATCGGCCTCTCAGAGGAAGAGATGAACACGATCCGGAGCGTCCTGACCGAAGCCGTGCCGCGGGTGCAGCAGATCATGGCCGGTGTGCAGCAGGAGATCAACGGCATCCCCCCCGAAGAGCGTCCGCGCCGCATACCCGAGATCATGTCGAAGCCGATGGCCGAGGCCGCCGAGATCGTGCACGGCGCGCGCGAGGCAGCCATGAAGAACTTGAGTCCTGACGAGCGCGAGCGGGCCGAGCGGTGGCTCCGCGATGAAAGCCAGAGAACGCCTCCGGACGAGCCCGGCGGCCGCGGACAGAGGCGTCCCGACCCCGGCCGGACTCCCGACGCCGGTCGGACTCCCGACCCCGGCCGGCGTCTCGACCCCGCCGCGGACTCGCCGATGGATGGATCGGCCGTGCGGTTCTGGCTGGTGGAGGACGTCGCCGGGGCTCCGCCGGCGGGCGGTCCGTCCGAACGTCCGAAGCGGCAGCCGGGGCCCGCCATCCCCATCCTGCGTCTCCTCGATGACCCCGCTGTGCGGGCGCAACTGGGCCTCTCCCTGGACCAGGAGACCAGGATCTTCACGCTCATGGAGAAGTCCAAGAACTTGCGCGAGCGGATCCGCGAGGACGTGGAAGCCCGGTTCCGGGAGGGGATAAGGAGAGCCCCCGAGGCCGAGCGCCGCGCCCGCAGGCAGGAGTTCGAGAGGGTCTCCGAGGAAGCCATGCAGGCCGCGCGGGCCGACTTCGAGGCGATCGCGAACGAGGCCGAGGCGGCCCTGACCGCCGACCAGGCGGCGAAACTGCGGGCGATCTCCCGCGAGCGCGCCCGCCGCCAGATGGCCGCCGGCGGCATGGGCATCCTCATCACCCCGCCCGCCCGCGAGCGGCTGGGTCTGACCGACGAGAAGGTGGAGAAGATCAAGAACGTCCTCCGCGATTTCGAGGAGCCCGCGCCGAAGGGCCGCCGGGAGAAGCTCGGAGCGGTCGCCGCGGCGACCCCGCCTTCCGAGGAGGCGATGAAGCGGCACGAGGAGCTCTTGAAGAACGCCCGCGCCAGGATCATGGACGTCCTCACCCCCGAGCAGCGCGACAAGGCGGAAAGGCTGCTCGAGGCCCGCAAGCCCCTCAAGGAGAACCGGCCGGGCAAGGAGCGCGGTCGGCCGGAGGTGCCCACGCCCACGAAAGGTTACGGCGAGGCGATATAGCAGGCAGGCCGGGGCAACGCCCCG
>JAPLML010000685.1 GCA_026387055.1 Planctomycetota bacterium
GAAGAGTGGCAATACGCGGCGCAGGGAGCCGACGTCCGGAAGTATCCGTGGGGCGAGCAGATGAAGCCGGGCCGCTGTAACGGCGGCGAGACCGGTGGCACCACATCCGTGAAGGCGTTTCCGGGCGGACGGTCACCGTTCGGTTGTTACGACATGTGCGGCAACGTGTGGCAATGGACCGAGAGCGAGCGCAGCGACGGCCGCACCCGGTTCTGCATCATCCGCGGCGGATCCTGGTTCACGGCCAAGGGATCAAACTGGTATGTGGACGGCGGCCCACGCCCGGCCAACTTCGCCACGAAGTTCCTGATGACCTGGCCCGGCCTCGATCGGTGCAGCACGATCGGTTTCCGCTGCACCGTCGATCTGGCGGGTGCCTGAGGGGTCAAGGCATACTCGAAGTGAGCGTACGCGGGTTCCCGTCAGAATGCACTGGTGGCCCGGGCCTCAAGGAGCCCCAGCCCAGGCCCGCCCGAAGGCCACAACCGGGAGGCGCTGGTCGCCCTGCGGAAACACGGCAGGCGGGAAGTGCGTCCCGACTCACAGGGCCACACCACAAGTCCAGGCTTGGCCCTCATAGGGCCAGTGCCGATAGCGCGAGCAGGTCCAGGATCTCAGCCTCCGGCGCCAGAGCCGGCTCGGAGCTTGACGGAGCGACTTCCTCGCCGGCGCCAAAGACCAGCGGCACGGCGTCGGTCTCGATTAAACCTACAACCGGAACCATGCTGGAGCCGAGTGCTGCCGCGGAGATCTGCGGCACGGCTACCTCTCTGGCCTCGTCGGGTTTGGCCTCATTCGATGCCAGCGCTGTAGGCGCGCCCGAAAACGCATGAGACGCCAGCACCAAGACGTCTGTTGCCTGGGCAAGCGGCGTAGGATAGTCGCTCAACGCTGGTTCGGCGGCATCCACCCCAAGAAGTGCCCCCGGTTCCGGCGGCTGTGCGGAAGTCCCGTCCATGACCACTGACGTCGGAGCACCCTCAATCGCCAGCGGTTCAGCACGTCCCTCGCTTTGAGGACCGGGGTTCGGCAAGGGATCGAGGTGCCGGCCTTCCGCCACGGCGGTATTGTAGACCGAGATGAACGCGTCGATGTCAGCCGGCATGACAAGTCCGTCGGGGCTGGTGTCACCGAAGCCCTCGCCACGGAAGTCGGCATCCAAGTCGCCCTCTGCCAACCGGATCAAGAACGCATCGATGTCCGCCTCGGTCACAATGCCGTCAGGCATGTCGTTCGGCCCACCCGTGAAGTCGCCACGCAGACTGCCGACGTAGAGGACCGCATCGCCGTCGGCGTTCCTGAACCCGGGGAACGGCACGGCGCCGTCGAAGGCATTCCTGGCAAGGTCGGCAATGCGGGCGGATTCCATCGTGACCTTGACCCACGTATCCACAACCGAGCCGGACGCAAACGTGAGAGTCATCGTGCTCGTTCCGCTGCCCGAGACGTTGAGCGGTGTGAGCGTCTTGACCACCGACTCCCTGCCGTCGGGGAATGTCACCGCCTGCACCAGAAGGCTGTCGGCGGCGAAGTCCACCGGCTCGACAAACGTGAGGGCAAGTGTCTCGACGCCCGCGCCGCTGGGATCAATTGAGCCGATGCCGCGACCCGGATCGCAATTCAGGACGACGCTACTGACGGCTGGGGCGACCGTATCGCGGACCACGCCGCCTTGGGATGCTGCCGGAACCTGACCCTCATTGATCCGGGTGACCTGGAGGGCGACCTCCGCAGGGGTCTGAAGCGAACCGACGACGTTAAAGGCCAACTGCATCAGCGTGCCGCCGGAAGCCAGCGGCTGGGCGCCCGCAAAGCCGGCGCGGATGATGCCGGGCTGGGTGGTATTAAGGCGTAGCCCATCCCCTCGGCCGCACCGCCCGCCGTGATGGACTGCAGGGAGAGGACCGCCGGGTCGTAGACGAGGACGAGGTCGGCCGAGTAGATCTCGGCGTCTGTGAAGTCGATCAACAGCGGGAGGACCGCCTGCTCCTGGGCGCTGCTCTCGACGGTCGGCAGGCTGAGCGTGGCCGCAGGCGCCGTCAGGCGAACGCCGCCCTGGGGGGGCGTGGCCATCCCCAACGGAGGATCGATGGGCGGCGTCCAGTTGCCAGAGACGTCGCCGATGAGAATCGCCGTGAAGTCCTGGCTGGTCTGATTGGAGTTCAGGAGGGCGTAACTGCGGCCCTCCGGCATGAAGAGCCATGCCTTCCCCACGCCAGGGAACGGGACTTCCAGCAACCCCACGGCTTTCTGCAAAATGTACATGGCGTCCATCGACGTGACTCTGCCGTTCCCGTTGACATCGGCGGCGAGAACCTGGGTCGGGGTCAGTGTGAGCAACTCCGAGGCCGCCCGCAGCACAAGCGAGGCATCGTAGGCGGTGATCTCAGTCACATCATCATCCTTGCGCGGCATCAGGGCGTAGGAGCCGGTCTGCACGTCGCCGATGGCGAACTGGCCCGCCTCGTCAGTGGCGGTCGTGTGGACACCCACACCGACCAGCGACACCTCTGTGCTGCGGACAGGCTCTCCACTGCCGACGTAGGTGATGGTGCCGTCGACGCTAAACAGCCCGTTGACATTGAACGTCCCGGGACTGAGGTCGCACTGGATGGCGCCATCGTTCAGGAGGGCGCTCTGTATGGTCAGGGACGTCTGCGTCGTAGGGGCGCCGACTGCCTCGAACGTGATATAGGCCAGGACACCGCTGCCGCTCACAGCCGTCGCATTGGCCATCGAAAGGACTACTCTGCCCGCCGTGCCGGTGTTCGGCGACAGTGACCATCCTGCACCAAACGCACCGGTGCGCACGCTCTGCGCGATCGCCACACCGGGGTCAAAGACAATCGTCAGATCGGCTGCCCCCAGACCCTCGACATTCGAGACAGAGAGCGGTACCTCAACCACTTCTCCGTGGTCAGCCGAAACAGTCGGCAGCGACACCACCACGTCCATGGCCATGAAGCGGAAACCGTTCAGAAGCGTGCAGTGCGAACCGTCGGGGTTGTTCATGGTCACATCCACCATCGCCGGGAAGTGGGATGGTGTTGTACAGGTAATCTGGTTGGCACTCAGGACGACCACGTTGCTCGCCGGCATGTCGCCGAAGAGCACGCCGGCGCCCGGCTGGAAAAGCGTGCCCGCGAGCGTGACGGACTCGCCACCGTCGTCACCGCCTTCGCTGGGTGACACCGAGAGGAGCGTCGGCGTGTTCGCCACGACCACGCTGTGCGGAGCGGCCGGCGTGCCGTGGTACACCTGGCTGATGCCATCGGTGGCCGTGACGTAATACTCCACGCCGGGCGTCTGGACAGCGGAACCCGGAATGGTCGCCGACCAGTTGTTGCCCGACACGTTCGTCATCGCGGCACTGGTGTAAGCGCTGGCGCTGCCCATCGCGCGGTAGCAAAGCGTGACACTCTCTACGCGCACGTTGTCGGTGACGACGGCCGTCAGGTGCAGGCCGTAGCCCGGTTGGGCGGAGGTCGCTGGGGCATGGGTGATGACCGGCGGAATGGTGTCGAGGGCTGCGGCCGACGCCACGTTCGAGAAGCCCGACTCCGTCATGTCCGTGGTGACCACGGTGAACTTGTAGTACAGCGGCACGGCGGGTGTCACATCTGTGTCGACGTATGCTTCCTCGCCTGCAGGTATGAGCGTTTGGTTGATTCTCGTATACGTCCCGTCCAGGGAGGTCGACCGGTACAGGTTGTACCCGGCCAGCAGGTCGTAGTCGTTCTGCTGCCAGGACAGGCGGATGGCGCCTTCTTCGCCGGACGCCTGGAGTGTCATGGCCGCCACACCCATCGTCTTGACCAAGATGCGGAACCGGCCGACGTCGTAGCCCGAGACAAGCCAGGGGTCATCCGCTGCCACAGCCCCGGAGATCCGCATCAGATGATAGCCTTCGCCCGTGAGAGCCGTGATGGTGCAGGTGCCTTTCCAGGTGCGCGCATCTACCCACCCGTTACCGAGCGGACTGATCGCGAAGTCCGTGTAGGGTGCCACCGGTCCGAAGGTGACAAATGGCTGGACGCTCGTGTTCATGTCGCGGTTGAGGGTGATCGTGAAGACCGACTGGCCGCTGCCCACCACACGCTCCCATTCAGCGGGATATCCGTTGACGAGCACCTCCTCGACGAACGGATACGTCGATGCGAAGCCGTGCTCCGGGGGCGGATAGTAGACCGCGCGGGCGCTCGTGAAGTTATCATAGTAGTCACTGATCGCATGGTCGATCAGTGTGGTGGACGTCGTACCCCAGAAGTTGTCGTATAGCGCGCAGTAGGCGTTGGGCATATTCCAGCCGGTGTAGAACCCCATCCAGTGCGCCATATTGGGATCCCAGTACTTGCTGAGAAAGGCGTTGTACCCATGGTCATGGTAGTTCTGCGCCACGTAGTTGATAACCGCACGACTATTGATGGCTGCATCGATCTGGCTTGCGGAGCACTCACCAGGGAGTTCCAGTATGAAGTTGAAGAACACGCCACAGGGCCCCGAGGACATGGGGAAAGGCATGTTCCGCCACTTCCAGATACACAGATCCGGCCTGTCTGGCTCGGAGTAGGCAAAGTACACGAACCCGCCCTGCGCAGCGGGCTCATTCGTGTCCCAGTTGGTGTAAGTCACCGGGGTGCCGTCGAGCCACCTGAACGTGCCGGGGTCGCCCTCATCCGTCATGCCCAACCCGAAGGCCGTTGGCCACCACCACTTCATGGACCCTATCCAGGATAGCAGGAAGTCCTGTTCGGCTTGGTCGTTGATGCTCGCCGTATGGCCGCCGAAGTAGTTCGCAACCAGTTCGCTGATCTGGAGGTCGGGCCCCGGCGCGGAGTAATCGTCCGATCGCACAGGGAGCAACACATAGGTTTTGCCGTCGTAGGATGCCGTTTGCATGAACATCTTGTTGTCGGTGTTGTTGCTGATCCTGATTTGGTCCGGTTGGATGTTGGCGCCGAAATACAATGAGCGGATGTTGTTATTCTCATTGTCCTGGAGAAAGACGCTGTTCGAAGCGTTCAGGCTTAGTGGCTGACCTGTCGCGATACTGCCCGCATCAAAGAGGACCGTGTCGTAGCCGCCAGCGCGCAGCGTACCCCAGGACAGGCGAGGCAGTCTGTGCAATATGGTGTTCGACACCAGGCCCGTCAGGTCGAGATTGCAGCAGTTGGCGTCATAGTCAATGTACCCGTGATCAATGTTGCGGACGCCGTTAAGATTGGGGTTGCGGATCTTCACATACCGCATGTCCGCCGTACCGCCATCCACGGTGATGTTGGTTCCTTGTCCTCCGACCATGTAGGACGGGAAGAGGTTGACAGGTTGCTCCTGCGTTCCTTCGACCAGAAGCGTGCCGCGAACAATGATGTTGCCGGTCTGCGGGCCGGGATTGTACGGGTCGCTGCTGACGGCGCCCCACTGGACCTGAGTGCCAGGCCCGATCGTCAGCGTCGCACCCGGCTCGATGAGAACCGGCCCGCCGACGATCCAGAGATCCGTAGACGTCAGTTCCATGTTCTGGCTGATCACGGTCGGCAGGTTCCGGCCTCGTTGGACGACAAACTCGAACCGATCGATGCGCTGGTAGACAGCGGTGTCGTCCGCGTTGGCTCCATTGCGGAACGTAACGGTCAACTCCATCTGAATCACGTCGGACCAGGCCGTTGTCGACCGTGAGGAAGGAGCCGATGTCGGGGAAACCCAGCGTGCCCTGCGCGAACGCCACATATGGGTCGTCGCTGCCCGCCCCTTCCACCCGTGCCCGGAGCGTGGCCGTCACGTTCTTGGCCTTTCCGAACCCGTTGAAGAGCACGACACCGAGGTGGAGGGTCTCGCCGGAATCGACCCGCCCGTCACCATCGTTGGCCGGCAGGATCGTGGGCGAGTCAAACAGCCACTTGTCCTGCATCGTCACCCCTGGGGGCGGAGACTGGGTAGTAGCATTGTTGACGTCGACGACACGGGCCTGTTGACCGGGCTCGTTACCGGCCCGACCGTTGCACGTCCCGCTAATCTGCCCCATGATGAATCTGTTGCTGAAGGAGTTGCGATCGAAATAGTAGGACCGAAGCAGGGCCGCCACGCCCGACACGACAGGCGCTGCCATCGACGTGCCGCTCCAAGCCGCGTACTTGTTGCCCGGCAAGGTGCTGTAGATGCTCTCTCCGGGCGCCGCGACTTCGTACTCGTACTTCGTTCCGGGCATGTTGTCGTAGTTGGTGAACCAGGAGAGTTTCCCGCCCTGATCACAGGACATAACGCCCAAAACCCACGGCAGCGCAGCGGGGTAGAACGGCTGCGTGTCCGCGGCAGCGCCCCCATTGCCGGCGGCCGCTACCAGCACGGCGGAATTGAACGCGACGCCCAGCGTATCCTCCACAAGCTGGGACCGCTGGTACCCCCCGAAACTCATGTTGATGACATCTGCACCGTTGTCTGCCGCGTAAAGGATGCCCTCGGCAATATCGTCCACCGTCAACGCACCGCTGTACTGAGCCGCCCGGATGGGCATGATCTGCACGTTGAACGCCACACCCACCCCGCCCAGGTGGTTGCGGGCCGTGGCAGCCACAATCCCCGCCGCGTGCGTGCCGTGGCCGTTCAGGTCCATGGGGTCGCCGCTGTGGCTGGACGGCGCGCCCACGACATTGCATCCGTGGACGTCGTCGATGAATCCGTTGTGATCGTCGTCGATGCC
>JAPLML010000691.1 GCA_026387055.1 Planctomycetota bacterium
CGCCGACGACGCCCCGCTTCACGGCCGCCTCGCCGCAGGCCGCCTCATAGACATGCGACCGCTCGGACGTGTCGCGGCGGACGAGCCCTTTCTCGTGCATGATCTGGAGAAGTTTGAGCGTCGTCGTGTAGCCGGTGTCGCGCTCGGGAGCCAACTCCTCGTGGACCCGGCGGACGGTCGACGGGCCGCGGCGCCACAGCACGTTCAGGATCAGGAGTTCGCCGTCGGTGGGTTGGGGCTTGCGGGCTTTCATGGGTCTCCTCGCCTCTGCATTACCTCTACGATTCCCTTCGTACTCCCACGTTATACGAAAGCCTTCGTGGTGTCAACGAGAAAATCCGGGACGAGAACAGAAAATCTGGACGCCCGCCCCCCGCTCCCCCGCGCCCCGCCCTGGGAGGCCGTCGGGGCTGGGCGCGGCGGGTCGGGGGGCGAGGCAACCGTTGAGGAGCGGCCGGCGCGCAGCGGTTTCATTTGAACTTTCGACCCGGGCGCGCAACTGTATGTCTGGAGCCGGAGCAGCTTTGCATGACGGATGCAGCGGAACGGATCTACGAGGAGTTGCTGGTCGCGCGCTCCCAGGCCGGGGACGACGCCGCTTTCACCGAACTCGTCGGCCGGTACCAGGCCCGGATAGCGTATTTCGTCCGCCGCCTGCTTGGCAGCGACGAACACCTTGACGACGTCCTCCAGGAGACATGGCTGGCCGCCTTCCGCGGGATGCGAACCCTTCGCCACCCTGCCGCGCTGGCGGTCTGGCTGTACCGCATCGCCCGCAACCAGGCCTGCCAGCAGATTCGCCGGCGCCGCGAGGAACCGGAACTGGCCGAGGACGTAGCAGGTCCGGCCCATGCCGAGGACGAGCCGCCGTTCAGCCCGGACCAAGCCGCGCTTATTCACCAATGCCTCGGCCAGCTGGGCCACAGGCACCGCGAGGTCCTGGTGTTGCGGTTCCTGGAGAACATGCCATACGAGGAGATCGCAAACGTGGTCGGCTGCCCCGTGGGGACTATCCGCTCACGCCTTTATCATGCCAAGTGGGCCCTTCGACGCGAAATGGAGGCTGGCGATGACAGGTGACGCAGAAGTGGGCCGGGGACTGCTGAAGCAGAACGGGAAGGGCGTCCCGCCGTCCGGGAAGGGCGCGCCCGCCGTTCAGGCCATGATGGAGCAGGAGCGGCGGCGCGTCCGCCTCTGGGAAGGGCTGACGATCGGCCTGTGGGTGGCCCTGGGCGTTGAGGCGTTTCTCGGGCGCGGCGTGGGGTTCATCTACTCCGTCTTCATCCTGCCGCATCGGGTGGCGCAGGGAGAGGGCGTCTCCAACACGCTCGCCTTCATCCTGCAAGTGACGTCGGTGGTCTGGCCGGTGGTCATGTGCGCGGCCGCGCTGTGCACCGTGAAGTTCATCTTGGCCTCCCGGCAGGCGACCCTGCGCCAGATCCAGGCCGAACTGGCCGAGATCAGCGAGCACATCCGGGCACTGGCTGGCCGCGAACGGTGACGCCGCGCGGGCGAGTGACCCCCAAGTGACCCACTCAGGCCGAAATGGGCGGCTTTCCACACCCCAAGGAAAAGGCCGCGGATCGTAACCCGCCGCCTGAGAAGGAGTTAAGATGGTACGCCCGGCAGGACTCGAACCTGCAACCTCTGGTTCCGCAGGGCAAACCTCCTGCCGTAACGCCTTGTGCCATAATCACTTGCACCGTGTTTTTCCAGCAAAAACGAGGGTTACAGGTGGTTGGCAAGTTACTGAGCAGTCGCTAACCAGTCACCATCACGTGACGACTGACCCACTCAGTGACCCACTTTTCGACAAAACGCTCACTGCATGGACCATCCACCCGCGATAGGAGCAGGTCTCGCGAAGCGCAGCCTCGACGGCCGCTCGCGCCGCAGGCGTCAAGACGACGGGCGACGCCCTTATACGAGCCATTGCCGCACGCGCGCGTTGGGCATCAGGGGCCTGGTACGGCGCGTCGGGACCCGACTGGTGCTTGTCGACCCAACCGCGTGCGTCCCCGGGCAGCCATGTGCATAGGTTGTCCAGGTCAGCAAGTAGGCCAGCGGCGGCGCCACGTGATCCTCCATTCCCTGCCCCCGCTTGCCAGCGGGGGCGAGTCGGCCCTTCACCCTCCCGGTGCAACACATCTCAGTCCAGGGCGTACAGCCGCACGTCGTCGAACCACGCAGCGTCGTCCGGCGTCGGCTGGCCGCGCGCCAGGAGGAGGATCACCAGGTTCCCCGCGCCGTCGGGCACCTGGACCACGCCGAGCATCCTGCCCCAGGCGCCGCGCGGCTCGGTGCACGGGACGTGCACGTCCTTCTCCTCGTGAATCCACTTTCCCTCGGGCGTCTGCCAGCGGACCACGAGCACGGCGTCGCCCCTGCCCTTGAGGCGGCGCACGGCCTCAACGGCGAACCGCCGGCCGGGCTCGACCTTGACCTTCTGGAGGAAGCATCCGTCGGCCATCCCGGCCAGGCGGGCCGAGCCTCGGGCGGCGGCGCCCGCCTCGCGGTCCCACGCCAGCGCGCCCTTCGACTTGTCATCCTGCCAGGTGGCCCAGCCGCTCGGCGGGCGGCCCTCCTTCGGCTCCGGCTCGCCCGCGGCGGGCGCGAAGTCGCCGCCGGCCAGGAGATTGGCGAGGCGGCCGGCCTTCCGCAGCTCCTCGAGGCGAAACCGGGCCGCCTCCTCGGGGCTGCGGCCCCAGCGCAGCGCGTCCTCGCAGCCGGGCAGCGCCTCCGGCCACGTCTTGCCGGTCACGCCCTTGTTGGGCGTGGGCCACCATCGGCACTTCTCGCCATAGATCCATACATAGCGGTCCGCGACGCGGGCGGCGGCCGCCACGTTCGCCCGCAGCCGGTCGACCCGCGGCCCGCCCTTCCCGTCGACGTACCACGGCGACGCCGGCGGGTTGACGTAGGCGTCGAGGTAGATACCGAAGCCGGCCTGGACCTGGGCCCGGTACGCCGCCCGGTTCTCGGGCGAGACGAGTTCCTGGCACGTGCCGCGGATGAGGTTGCCCGCCTCCAGGAACTGGATGTCGCTGTTATAAAGATACGAACTCTCGTGCCCGTCGACCATCGTGACGCCCGGCGGGGCGGCGTCGAGCCAGCCGTCGAGCAGCGCCGGCAGCAGGCCGTACCCCCGGGCCGCGAGGAGCGGCCGCGGGTCGGCGTGGCCGGTCGCGCTTCCGCAGATGCTGCCCAGGAAGAAGCTGAGGATCGTGATGTCGGGATACTCGCCGGCCACCGCCTTCATCACCTCGCGGCCGCGCTGGCGGGCCTTGGCATGATACGCCTCGAACGGGTGGGCGTCGCGCCCGCTTTGGGCTCCGTACGTGAAGGCCGCGTACGGCTCATGATACGGTTCCGGGTCGAACACAATGCCGCGCGCCCCGGACGCCTTGGCCAGCCGCGCGGCGATCCGCCAATGCTCGACGACCTCGCGCCACCCCGCGTCGTCGAACCAGTCGACGTCGCCCGGGTTGGCCCAGAGCATGAGGAAGTTGTCGGTCAGCCGCGTGAACCGGCAGGCCTTGAGGTCCTCCAGGGCCCCCGCGAACCACTCCGCCTTCCACGGCTCGCGGCTGAACGCGAGGCGCAGCTCCACCGCCTTCTTGTCCTCGCGCCGGCCGACCACGTTGATGACGATGCCGTCGAACGGCCGCTGCTCCATGTCGGCGCGGTGCGCGCGGAGCCACGCGGTGTCGAAGAAGAGGTCCCAGCCGACGGCGATGAGCTTCTTCGGCCGCCGCACGTCCGCAGCGGGCGGGCCTGCTGTCTCTGCGGCGAGCACGATGGCTCCGAAGGCTACCGCCAGCAGCGCCGTCGCCAATAGGGCAATTGCGCCGGGCGCGGCGGGTCTCCTGACGCGCCGCGCGCATGACGTGCCCTGGCCCGCGATTTGAGCGCGGTGGGTCAGGAGACCCACCGCGCAAGGGTCTGAGTGGCGTCTCATGTTTCTGTCACTCCGTCCTTCGTCACTTCGTCACTTTGTCACTCCGTCACTGCCTTCTTCTTCATGTCGCCCGCGGGGCCGCGGTATGGATACTTGTCGAACTCCTCGCCACCGCCGATGACGCGGGGGTCCTTCGTGTCGGTCAGGTACGTGGTGAGTTCGTCGGCCACCCGCTTCTTCGCGGCGGCATACGCGGGGTCGGCCGCCACGTTCTTGAGCTGGTCGGGGTCCTTCTTGAGGTCATACAGCTCTTCGCCCGGCCGCTTGCCGAACGAGAGCTCGAAGAGCGGCGCGACCTTCGGATCGTCGCGATGGGCGATCATGTACGCCTTCGTCGGACCGCCGTCGCAGTCGGCGTAGCCGGGCGGATCCCCGGCGGGCCAGCGATCCGGCAGGAAGTTACGGATGTAGAGAAAGTCATGCGTGCGGATGGCCCGCGCCGGGTAGCCCAGGCATCCCGGCCGCGCGCCTCCGTGATGGCGCTCGCGGCCCGTGACGACGCGGTCGCGCCGCGGGTCGACGCGGCCGGACTTCTCCGACAGAAGCACGTCGAGGAAGCTGCGGGCGGTCATGGCCGGCGGGGGCTTGAGGCCCGCCGCCTCCAGGAACGTGGACGCGAGGTCCGCCAGCGAGATGAAGTCCTCAACCGTCCGCCCGCCCTTGGCCTTCGCCCCCCACCGCACCGCCAGCGGCTGCCGCGCGCCGTGGTCGTACAGGTTCGTCTTGCCCCGCGGAAACGGCATCCCGTTGTCGCCGGTCATGACGACGATGGTATTGTCGAGCCTGCCGGCGGCCTCCAGAAGCCTGAGCATCTCGCCCGCCTCGCGGTCACACCGCTCGATCTCGAAGCCGTAATCGAGGATGTCGCTGCGGACCTCCGGCGCGTCGGGCAGGAACGGCGGCACACGCACGTCCTCGATCCGCAGGCCGCTCCTGGCGCCCGAGCCCAACTCGTAGCCCCGGTGGGGATCGGGGCTGCCGAACCAGAAGCAAAACGGCCGGCCGTCGGCAGCGCGCTTGAGGAACTCCTCGAAGGTCTTGTGGCCCGGGCCGGCGGGGTTGCGCGTCCGGCCGCCCGCGTCGATGGAGCCGGGCCCCCAGCCCTTCCGCATCGAGCCAACATGGTATCCGGCCGCCTCCAGCAGGTCGGGGTACACGTCGAATTTCCTGGGGAGCGTGCTCCAGAGGTTGGCCCCTTCCTCCAACCGCCAGAACATCTGGCCCGTGAGGATCGAGGCCCGCGATGGGCTGCACGAGGGCGAGGCGCAGTACGCCTGGGGGAAGAGCACGCCCTCGCGGGCCACGCGGTCGAAGGTAGGCGTGCGGACGGCCTTGTCGCCCAGCGCGCCTGCGGCGGGCCAACCCCAGTCGTCGCCGAGGACGAAGAGGATGTTCGGCCGCGCGTCGGGCCTGACAGGGCGGCCCTCGCCGGCCGCCTCCGCCCGGGCGATGGCCCGCCCCAGGATCGGCGCCGCCACGGCCGCCGCCCCTGCCCTGCGGATGAACTCACGCCGCTTGATCGGATCATGACGGGGCATGCCGCACCTCCCGGACCTGGGACTGCCAGTAATCTAGCCCTTTCGGCGGCGGTTGACAGCATTTTTGTGGTCCCGCGCGGAGCGCCCAAATAACATGGTCACCGCACGTCACGCGGAAACTCGGGAGGTCCCGAAGATGCCGAACGAGATCCTCTTCCTGCTCCTGGCCGCACCTGTCCTGGCGGCGCTGATGATGCCCCCTTCCGCGGCGGCCGCGGCCGACATCGAACAGCAGGACGTCTTCCTGGCGGGGAAGGACGGCTATCATACCTACCGGATCCCCTCGCTCACCGTCTCGGCGAAGGGGACGGTCCTGGCGCTGGCGGAAGGCCGCAAGGGCGGCAGCGGCGATAGCGGCGACATCGACCTCGTGCTCAAGCGAAGCTTCGACAACGGCGCGACGTGGCAGCCGATGCAGACGGTGCACGACGACGGGCCGAACACCATCGGCAACCCCTGCCCCGTCGTCGACCGCGAGACGGGCACGATCTGGCTCCCCCTCACCCGCAACCTCGGCGAGGACCGCGAGCGCGAGATCATGAAACGCACCGCCAAGGGCACCCGCGAGGTCTGGATCACCCGGAGCACCGACGACGGGGCCACGTGGTCCAAGCCCGTCGAGATCACCGCCACGTGCAAGGCCCCCGACTGGACGTGGTACGCCACCGGTCCCGGCGGCGGCATCCAACTGAAGACCGGGCGGCTCGTGATCCCGTGCGACCACGCCCTCGCGGGCGGCGGCATGTACCGCTCGCACGTCATCTACAGCGACGACCACGGGACGACGTGGCGGCTCGGCGGCGTCATCGGCGACCGTGTCAACGAGTGCCAGGTGGTGGAGCTCGGCGACGGCACGCTCCTCATGAACATGCGGAGCTACCGCGGCAAGGGCTACCGCGCGATCGCCGCCAGCCGCGACGGCGGCCTCCAGTGGACCGCGCCGGAGGACGACCCCGCCCTGCCGGAACCCGTCTGCCAGGCGGCGATGGTACGTTTCAACGATCCGCAGAACCCCGCCCAGGCGCTGCTGGCCTTCTCGAACCCCGCAGGCGTGAAGCGCGAGAAAATGACCGTCCGCCTGAGTGCCGACGAAGGGAAGACGTGGCCGGCCTCGCGGCTGCTCAACGCCGGGCCGTCGGCGTACTCGGCCCTGGCGCTGCTGGCGGACAAGCGTCTCGCCTGCCTGTACGAGCGCGGCGAGAAGTCGCCGTACGAGAGAATCACGCTGGCGCGGTTTGCTGTGGAGTGGGTGAGGCCGGCGGACAAAGACAGCAAGCAATAAGGAACGAAGACTACGATGACCACGGGTTGGCAAGTACGCGTTTGGCGTGATGCAAGATTGCCGGGTGGCACGGCCACGCGCCGTTGCGTGGCCGTGCACGGTCACATGGGGGAGCAAGCACGGTCACGCAACGGCGCGTGACCGTGCCACCCACGCTGAACAGGTACGCTGGCAAGCAGCCCGTGGCACGTGGAAAGCCACGGCACGTCTACGGCCCGTGGGCCAGGATCGCACGGACGCGCCGGCAGTCGGCCGCCATCTGGGCCTTGAGCGAGTCGGGGTCGGGGAAGGCCTGCTGCGGGCGAAGATACTCGATGAACTCCAGGGCCACCTGCTCGCCGTAAAGCTCCCCCTCGAAATCCAGGATGAACGCCTCGACGGCGACGGGATGGTCCTTGTGGAACGTCGGGGCCCGGCCGACGCTGACGGCCGCGCGCTGCCGCTCACCCTGGATGATCGCCCAGCCCGCGTATACGCCCTCGCCCGGCACCAGGAACCGCGGCGAGGCGATGTTGACGGTCGGAAAGCCGAGCCTCGCGCCGCGGTGGTGCCCCTCGACCACGACGCCGATGTACGAGTAGGGCCGGCCGAGGCACCGGGCGGCCTCGGCCACGCGGCCCTCCGTGATGAGGCGGCGGATGCGGGTGCTCGAGACCCGATCGGCGTCGACCGCGATGTCGCCGACGAACTCCGCCTCGAACCCGAACTGCCGCGCGAGGGCCGCGAGAAGCCGTCGGTCGCCGCCGGCGCCGGCGCCGAACTTGAAGTCGCTCCCCTCGACCATCACGCGAACGCCCAGCGCGTCGTGCACCACGCGCTCGACGAACGCCTCAGGCGGCATCGCGAGGACCTCCTCCATGTTCTCCGGCCAGACGACGGCCGCGACGCCGATCTCGCGCATCAGCTCCAGCTTCTGGCCGAACGTCTGGATGAGCGGCGGGGCCTGGCCCGGCACGAGGACGTCCATCGGGTGCGGATGGAACGTGAAGACGAGAGCGGCCGCCCCCAGCGCGCGGGCCCGCTCGACCGCGCGGCCGAGCACCTGCTGGTGACCGACGTGCACGCCGTCGAACACGCCGACCGACAGCACGCCGCCGCGGTAGCGCGGCTCAATCGATTCCAGGTCCCGGATAAGCTCCAAGGTTGCCTCGCGTTCAGGATGGGCGCCGGAATCATGATCCCCCGGAGCTTCCGCTCCGGGCTCGAAAGGCAATGGGCGCCGGTGCCTTATTCAAACACGCGCGGCGGCCCAAGGCCACGGAATTCGCGGACTACCGGTAAGGGCTCAGAATCGTGGCGGGGGCGGAGCACCCAGCCTCCATCGGGCGAGCTCACCGCATCATGAGGATGACCTCGGTGGCCTCGTAAAGGGCGACCACGGCGAGCATGATGAAGATGACGGCGTTGGCCTCCAGGTTCAGGAGGAGCGCCCGGCCGTAGCGGCGCCACCAGGTCGGACCTTCGGCCTTGCGAAAGATGTAAATGGGTATCAGTACGGCGAAGAAGGCCGCCAGGACGTACGCCTCCATCTCCACGAGGACCGTCAACGAGTGCGGCAGCATGGCCGTCGACAGGGCAAGCATGCTCGGCGCCAGAAGGACGCCGATCATGAGCCCGCGAAACACCGTCCCCAGGATGCCGATGCCGGGAATCACGATCGACGGCAGCGTGATGTAGGCCACCGAGCCGATGAAGAAGTTGACGGCCAGCGTCACCGCGGCCGCCCACGGAATGCTGCCGCCGCGGTAGGCCTTGCCGGCGACGCCGAGCGGCCCCGTGCCGCTCTCGACGGCCTGCTGCACCGCCGTCAGGAGGAAATCCTGGACCGGCGGCACGAGGTACACCAGCGCCGCCGCGACGATCAGGGCGCCGAAAATCAGTCCGTGCAGGCCGGCCAGGAGCCGCGGCCACGCCCGGGCGGCCTCCAGCGGCGCCCGCAGCCACGCGAAGGGGACGACGCCGACGAGCCACCCGTAGAGACGGATGAAAAGGGCGCTGCCGCCGAGAAGGAGGAGGGCCATGCCCGCCAGGTAAAGGTAGTACGGGCCGGGTGCAACGCGGACCGTGCCCGCCTTGACGCGGAACTTCGCGGCCGGAAACGCCGCCACGAGGCGCTTCCGCATCTGGGGCTGAACGGCCTCGCGCCCGGTCAGGCGCAGGATGTACCCGTCCGAGACCTCGCCGCCGGATGCCTCAAAGAGGTCCTTGCCGGCCGCGTCGCCCGGCACGACATACCCCTTGGCGAAGAGCGCCACGGACCGGTCCAGGACTCCGACGACCGTCAACCGCCGGCCCCACGCCTCCAGCACATCCTTGTGCGGCGCGTCGAACCCGGCGAGGATTTCGTCGGTGGCCGGGCGCGGCATCCGCCCGGACGCCAAGTCCGCGTCCTTGAACGCGTCGCGAAAACGGGGAAGCCGGACGGCCTCGCCGCCGAGGGAGGACTCGATGCCGCGGGCCATGGCCGGATCGGTCGCTCTGACGCCGCGCACGATGTCGCGCCACACGTCCCAGATGGGCAGAGACCGCACCCGCACGGCCTCGCACGGCAGGTCCGCCGTGTCGGCGTCCGGTTGCCCCGTGCCGACATACATGAACGCCTCGGTCCATGGGTTGGGGTTGGCGATCCGCTGGTAATGCCACCAGGAGAAGAGCATCAGGCCGAAGCCGGCCAGGAGCACCGCGAGCCAGACGAGCGAGCGCATGGTTGTTTCCCTCCAGGGGGTGAATCCTAACGCGGAAGAGACCGAAAGGCAACGGCGCGCGGCGGGTTGCGCCGAAGCAGCGCGGCACGTTTCAAGCTATCGTTCCGCACAGCCCCCCCATCATATGTCTTCCGCTGCTTCCATGATAATGCGCAATGCCTTCTGCTGAGCCTGAGGTGCCTTCTTGGCGTAGCGTTTCATCTCGAGCAACCGGGCATTGAGCGGCAAGGCAACCAGTCGGTCTCGAAAAACCCTCACCACGAAGGGCCTGGGCAACCAGATGTCGGATCTCTTGAGGGCGAGCGCCAAGTCCACCGGCAGTGGCGCCGCGCCCATGCCCGTGCGCACAACGACCATGTCTCCTGGCAGGTAAGGGATTATGTTATTCGCAACAAACTCATGCCATCCATGCCTGGAAGTCCATACCAGATAGTATCGACCTTCGTGCTTTCGGCAGAATCGCCAGGCCGTCCACCTCTCTCCCAAGGGCCTAGCCAAGCCAACCCAGGCCATCAGAACCAACAGGACGGGAAGAAGCGCGACGACCAGCACAATCTTCAGGAGCGTGCAACCGGCCTCTGCAACACAGCCCCATCCCTTAGCTCTATGCTGGTCTTTCGTCATGGAATCGGCCTGTCAAATGAACATCCGCGGCTCTTCCCCGAAGACTGTACCGCGCGGGCCTGCTCCACCTCTTGCCCGGTCCTTGGAGACTCCGTCCCCAAGCCCCTGATTTATCGCATTATGGCCAGCCGCACAGTGGGCCTATGGAGACATCCTTGGGACCCATGCCTCCGCCGAGGGAACGGTCTCCTCGCTATGTCTGTATCCCACACCCAAGGCCCAGGTTCTGGGACAGCATCCGCGTTAGCACGCCCCATACCAGAGACCACAAAGCGGCAAACTCCGGAGGTGCAAAGGAATGCGGCAGCATCATCACCGAAAGCGGAAGCATTGTCGGCGCCAGGATGAAGCCCACCAGCAGCGCCCGGAGCCACGTCAGCCACGCCCCGATGCCCGGAATCACGACCGACGGCGCGGTGATGTAGGCGAACGATCCCGGGAAGAAGTCCACGACCTGCATCACCACGGCGGCGGGCCATCCCCAATTCTGCTTGCCGCCCGTTTTTTTCCCCCCGCTTGTGTCGTTGCGTTTTGGCGTGAGCCCGCCGTTGCTGTTTCTCGATCAGGCGGTGGCCTTGGCGGCCTCCGCGATCTTCGCCTCCGCGTCCTTGGCGAACTGGGGCACCGCCGCGTCGCCATAGAACTTGCGGATGTTGGCGGCGGCGAGAGCCTGGATGCGGGCCATCTGGAGCGCCACCGTCTCATCGGCCTTGCGGAAGAGGTGGCGGAAGCGGCCCTGCGGCTTCAGGTACTGCTCCACGGGGATCCACTCCTTGGGCGCGCGGCGCGGCTTCATCTCGCCGCGGATGATCTCGTACAGCGGGTACAGCCCGCACTCGAACGCCAGGCGGGCCATGTCGACGGTCTTCGCGGGGTCGGTCCTCCAGCCCAGGGGGCAGGTGACGTGGATCTGGAGGAACTTCGGCCCGCGGATCGCCATCGCGCGCTTCACCATCGGCGCGATCTCCCGGAAGTACCCGACCGAGCCGATGCCCACGTACGGAATGTTGTGGGCGGCCATGATCATCGGCAGGTCCTTCTTCGGCCGGTCGTTGCCGAACGAGGCCGAGCCGGAGGGGCTCGTGGTCGTGTCGGCGTCGAGCGGCGTGAGGCCGGACCGCTGGACGCCGGTGTTCATATACGCCTCGTTATCCCAGCATACGTACAGGATGTCGTCGCCGCGCTCCATGGCGCCCGAGAGGCACTGGAGGCCGATGTCGGCGGTGGCGCCGTCGCCGCCCGAGGCCACCACGCTCACCTCGCCGGCCTTGCCCTTGTGCTTGAGGGCGTAGTAGACGCCCGAGGCCACGGCCGCCGAGTTCTCGAACAGGCTGTGGATCCACGGCGCGTTCCACGAGCTGGTGGGGTAGCGCGACGTGAAGATCTCCGAGCAGCCCGTGGCGTTGGCGAAGATGCACTTGTTGCCGCAGGCCTGGGCCACGAGGCGCATCGCCAGCGCCTCGCCGCAGCCCATGCACGAGGTGTACCCCGGCTTCAGGACGCGATTGGCGTAATCGAAAATCACGGATATCCCTCCCTTACCTGGCCAACCTCTGGTTGTGCCTTCTCTCCCACATTGCATAGACAGCATCATGCAACACCTGAACCGCTGGCTTCACCATAGCCTTGATTTCATGGGGCGCAGGCAGAATCTCATCCCATTTGCTGCTATTGCGCGGATACCTGAACTGCATAGAAGAACACTCCAATCCCGCGAGCTCCAAAACCGATTTTTCAACATCGCCGATCTGACTACCACTGCAAACACCTGACGCGATGATCTTGTCCTTTGCGTCGCGCCACAAACGGTGAATCTTGTGCGTCATCAGGAACTTGCTACCAGTGCCAGCCAGCCTCCTGCCTGATAGCGCCGCAACCTTGAGGAGTAGTTCCATCTGGTGGCAGTAAAGACGTGCAACCGCATATCGAACGTCAGGATACTTGCAGCACCCACTCCCCAACCGACCCAGAGGGTCTGGAACATTGCGGTCCTCTATCCCAGGAATCTTCCCACCCTCAAGCCACTTCGCAACTACGATATCAGCCGCATAGCCAAAACTGGTAGCCCGGTTGATCAACACCCGAAGGTCGGTCGCATGGTCAATCTTGACCCCGGGTTCTGGCTCGTCCAGAGGCAACTCAGGCCACTCTTTGTAGCGATCATTCATTGCACTGTCAGCAATCGAATCAGCCGCTCGAGCACATAAAGATCCTCGGCCGCTTTCTCAAGCATCAGCCGCGCGTACTCATGCGACTTGTTCATACACCTTGCCTTCCCGGGCGGCCTCGTAGATCACGGTGTTGGGCGTATCCCGCCACTCCTCGAACGTCTTGGCACTGACAACCAGGACGTCCACCGCGATCCGGAGCGGCCGCAGGACCTCGCGAAGGCGCACCATCTCGCCGAAGGCGTCTTTCACCACCGGCTCAACGACCACGAAGTCCAAGTCGCTCTCCGGATCGGCCTGCCCTCGGGCGTAGGATCGAACAGGATCACCTTCGACCCCGCGGGCGCGGCCCGAAGGAGCAGGTCCACGGCCTGCCGGATCACCTCTTCGTTGACGACCATGATGCGTTCCTACCGGCGCGCCCGCCAAGGCGGGCGGCTGAATGCTAATCGGTCGGCACGAGGTCGGGCAGGATGGCTTTCTTGAGGCGGAAGTACTCGTACGCCACCTGCTCGCCCTTCGACACGCGGTCGATGATCTCCCGAATGCCGTCGGGGGTGACCTCGCGGCCGCCGAGCTGGACGCAGAAGCCGCTGACCGGCATCCGCAGGCCCGCATCGTACAGCCCGTCCTTGATGTCCGGCGTTATGATGCCACCCGCGCCGAACGAGCCGACCTTCTCGATCACCGCGATCTCTCGCGCCCCGCGCAGGGCGTTCACGAGGGCCGCGCGGGGGAACGGGCGGAACGTCTTGACGCGCACCAAGCCGACCTTCTGGCCGGCCTCGCGGAGTTCGTCGACCACGTCCTTGATCGTGCCGCAGATCGAGCCCTTGGCCACGAGGACCGTCTCGGCGTCCCGGCTCTTGTACTCCTCCAGCAGGCCGCCGCTTGAGCGCCCGAATCGCTTTGCGAACTCGGCCGAGACCTCCTCGATGACGCCCAGGCTGCGAAGGCTGGCGTCGTGGATCATCCACCGGCCTTCCATGCACTTGTCGGGCTCGGTGAAGCAGCCGAACGACATCGGGTTATCAACGTCGAGCTTGTAGAGAGCTTCATACTTTCCGAGGAACTTGTCGCACAGTTCCTGGTCGGGCAGCTCGACCGGCTCGAAGACGTGCGTCAGGAGGAACCCGTCGAGGTTGACCATCACGGGCAGGAGCACCCGGCGGTCCTCGGCGACCTTGAACGCGATCACGTGCTGGTCGCAGGCCTCCTGGGCGTCTTCGGCGTAGAGCTGGATGACGCCGCAGTCGCGGATCGATTCGGCGTCCTGGTGGTCGCACCAGATGGAGAGCGGGGCCGAGACGCTGCGGTTCGCGCACGCGAGGACCACC
>JAPLML010000744.1 GCA_026387055.1 Planctomycetota bacterium
TCTTCTTGAAGCCGCTGCCCTTGAGGACCACCGACTGGATTCGCTTGACCTTGGTGGGGCTGCCGTCGCGGCTGCACAGCGCCGGGACGGCGTCGATGTCATCGAGCGTCAACTGCTTGATCAGGAGGTTCTTCGTCGCGAGGGCGGCCGCCCGCTTGTCCACCTCGGCGGCGCGGACCTCGGGCGCGGCGTCGGGCATCGCCCCGCCGACTTCCATCTGGATCTCGGCGCGGGCGCGGGCCTTCTTGACCGCCATGAGCCGCTTGGCCGACGCCGGCCGCGGCGCGGGCCCCTCGTCGGTCACCGTGAGGAGGCAGGGCAGCGACGTCTCGACCCGCTCCCATCCGGCCCCGGTGCGGCGGTGGGCGCGGAGGCGGCGGCCGGCCACCTCTTCCACCGCATCGACATACGTGATCTGCGGCCAACCGAGCTTCTCGGCCGTCTGCGGGGGGACCTGGGCCGTGTCGCCGTCGATCGCCTGCCGCCCGCACAGGACGATGTCGACGGGGGTTTCGGCGGCCGCCTTCCGCACGGCGCACGCGAGGATGTAGCTGGTGGCCAGCGTGTCGCTGGCGGCGGCGCGGCGGTCGGTGATGAGGGCCGCCTCATCGGCCCCGCGCTCGAGGCTTTGGCGCAGGACCTCGCAGGCCTGCGGCGGCCCCATCGTAAGAACGGTCACGCGGCCGCCGTAACGCTCGCGCAGCTCCAGGGCCAGTTCCAGCGCGTGCAGGTCCTCGGGGTTGAAGATCGCCGGCAGGGCGCTGCGGTTGACCGTCCCGTCGTCGCGCATCGCCTGGCCGGTGATCCGCTTCGTGTCCGGCACCTGCTTAACCAGGACAACAAGGTTATACGCCATTTCCTGCGATTCTCCGTGTGTCGTAGGCGCTTCCGGAAGGCTGTGGAAGCGCGTACCTTACTTTCGGCCCGCCTGAGGGTCAAGGAAAAAGGACCGGCGGCGGTAATGCCTCAGTTTCGGGGGTGGCACGGCCACGCGCCGTTGCGTGGCCGTGCACTTCAGACCAGCACAGAGCACGGCCACGCGCCTGTACGTGTCTAGCGTGACACGAGATCGCCGGGTGGCACGGTCACGCGCTGTTGCGTGACCGTGCTTGCTCCCCCACATGACCATGCACGGCCACGCAACGGCGCCCGCCGCGGCGGGCAGGCTGTGCAGCACCGTCACGTTCGACCGCGTGCTCCTGGTGGCCGACGAGAAGGGCGTGCGGATCGGCAAGCCCCTGGTCGAGGGCGCCAAGGTGACGGCCGAGGTCCTCGGCGTCGCCAAGGGGCCGAAGGTGGAGATCGTGAAGGTCCGCCGCCGCAAGAGTTCCCGCCGCCACACGGGGCATCGGCAGGGCTACCTGATGGTCCGCGTGACGGCCATCGAGGCGTAGCGGCTTGCTCGGCGGCCGGGATGGTGTATAGTGCCGGTGGTCTTCGGCTTCGCGCCATGGCGACCCACGCAAGGAGCGCGACGATGCGCCAGTTACTCCCCGTGTTTTCCGTAGTCCTCGGCCTGTGCCTGATCCTCGTTGGGTCGGCGTCCGTCCTGGGCGCGCCGGCCGCCCAAGCGCCGGCTAAGCCCGCCCGCGAAGAGGCCGCCGAGGCCCCCAAGGAGCCCGCCCCCAAGGCCAAGGGGGAGGAGCCGGCCGGCGACAAGCTCGACAAGCAGCTCGCCGCCATCTCGGACCGCCTGACGGAGCTCATGAATGAAGAGATGAACCTTACGATGCAGCTCATGAGCATGCAGCAGCGGGGCAACGAGCTCGTCGACAATCCCGACAAGGCCACCGAGGAGCTGAGCAAGGGCGCCGCCACCCCCAAGCTGCGGGAATACAAGCAGATCCTGATCATGAGCGCCCAGAAGGTCCAGGCCCTCGACGGCAAGTACGTCGCCCTCCAGAAGGCCCTGAAGCCGCTGGAACGCGAGCGCGAACGCGCGACGACCGAACAGAAGGCCCGCCTCGACGAGCTCTCGGCCCGCCTCCAGAGCAAGCGGCGGGCGATCCTCGAGAAGGTCGCGGGCTATTACGAGAAGGCCGCCGAGCCCAAGCTCGCCCTCCAACTTCACGCGGAAATCTACCAGGCCACGCCCGAGAAGCAGCGGGACCGCACGCTGAAAGAAAAAGTGGGCAACCTGAGCGAGAAGTGCGGCAACGTCAAGGACGCGGTCGCCATGTTCAAGGGCATCCTTGACAGCCTCCCCGAGAAGGACCGCTATCACGACCGGCCGCTGGGAGAGAAACTCGGCGGGCTGTACGAGAAGATCGGGGACTACAAGAGTGCCCTGGCCCTTTACAGGGCGTGCCTCGATGCCATGCCCGCCGACAAACGGGACACCGATGGCAAGGGCTTCAGGGACCGGATCGCCAACATCGAGAAGAAGGCCGGCAAGAGCAGCAAGGATTCGAAGGACCGCTCCAAGAGGTATTGATCCGGAGTCCGCCGCGGAAGCGGCGGGAGAGCTTTCCGTTCGGCGTCACCCGGTGCTTCCGCCGCGGGCTCGGCCCGTCGGTTGTTCCGCGGGGGAGGGCCCGCCCGGGCATCCCGCCAGGACCTCCAGGATCTCCTCGATCGACGTGATCCCCGCCCGCACCTTGTTGATGCCATCGACCCAGAGGGAGGGATGACCGGCGGCCCGGACTGCGGTGCGAAGCGTCTCGCGGTCGGCCTTCGCCCGCACGAGTTGCGCCAGGTCGGGCGTCATCGCCACGAGCTCAAAAAGGCCGATCTGGCCTGAGTACCCCGTGCGGCCGCAGGTGTTGCACCCCCGGCCCTTTACGTATTGCTCGATGGGTCCGAAGAGCTCCGTCAGGCGGCGACGCAGGGCCACCGGCGGCTCCCCGACGCCCCGGCAGTGGAGGCAGACGGTCCGGACGACGCGCTGGGCCAGGACCCCGCGGAGGACCGTCGCCGCCGCATCGGGCGGCGCCTGGGCGGCGATCGCGGCGATGGCGTCGGCCGTATCGGTCGCGCGCACCTGGGCCAGGACGAGGCGGCCATCAAGGGCCGCCTGCACGGCCATCGCCGCCACCGGCCCGCTCAGGACCCCATCGAGCGCCAGGACGTCCGGCTGCTGGAGCAGGATCCGCGAGAGGGCCGACAGGGCGTCCGTTGTGCCGCACGTCGCCGGCGAGAACTGGTTGATCCCCGGAAGGCTGAAATTGATACAGGCCTCGAGCGTACATACGTTGAGTCGCACCGGGTCCACGGCGTTCAGCGTGCTGTAGAGCGTCGTGGTGACGCCGGACTCGCGCGGCCCCGCGACCAGGATGAGGCCGCGCGGGTCGGCCAGCAGGCCGCGGTAGGCCGTCAGGAGCTCGAAATCGCACCCCAGCTTTTCCAGCGGCTTCTGGGCCTCGTCGTCCCGCACGATCCGCACGACGGTGCGCGGCCCGAAGGCGCTCGCCAGGGACGCCGTGTGGAGCTGAACGGCGCGGCCCTGCACGAGGAGGCGGGAGCTCAGGCGCACATTGCCGGCCGCCGAGGCCGCGCCGCCCGCGAGGCCCATGATCCCGTCGAAGGCGCCGGCCAGCCCCGCCGCCAGGCGGGCGGGCGGGCGCATGACGACGCGCAGCCGGCCGTCGATGCGAAACCGGATGCGAAGCACCTTCTCGTCGGGCTCGAGGTGAATGGCGCTGGCGCGCGCCGCGACGGCCTCGCGGACCAGAAGGGACGCGATCTTCTCGGGCGGCCACGTGCCGTACACCGAATCATAATCGTCCGACAGCAGGGGTTCGGCCAAGGCCAGCGGGTCCGCGGCCGGCGCCTCCTCGCGGCGCGAAGCCGCCGGACCGCCGGCGCGGGTCTCGTCCATCATCTGGTATATGTTCTCGGGCGACGCCGCCACAAGCTGCACGCTCAGGCCCGACGCATGGGCAATCTCGTCGCCGAGGAAGAGGTTCGACGGCTCCGACGACGCGACGGTGAGCACGTCCCGCACGCGAAAGAGCGGCAGCACGCCATGCTTCCGGATGAAGACCTCCGGCAGGGCGGAACGCACGGCGGC
>JAPLML010000166.1 GCA_026387055.1 Planctomycetota bacterium
CAACCACCGTTTTGCTCCGCCCCTTGCCGAAGTAGATGACCTCGCCCCGGCAGGCGTCGGCATAGTCGTCGAAGCGGCCCGAGTGGTAGAAGCCCACGATCCTCATCTTGAGCGGGTCGGAAACGTCGAGCATGGCCTGCACGCCGCCCCACTCGAGCGATGCGGTGGCCAGACCGCCGCTCACCAGGAGATGCTGGATTTCCCCGGCCGAGTAGTGGCGGCCGACCTGGCGTGGCTGGGCCGGATCGGTCAGGTCGAAGAGCCAATGGCCGAACCCCTCGCCAGCGTCCGGGACGACCGCCACCTTGCCGTCGAGCGTGAGCGCGACGGACGCGCAGTTGTGCGTCCTCGGGACGGTCGCCGAGCCGAGCCGCTTGACCGCGCTGGCCTCCGAGATGTCGAGCGCTGCGAGCGTGTTGCCCTCGGTCACGACGTAGGCGTGCCCTCCCCTTACGGCGATCCCGTTCAGCTTTCTGAGGCCGCCTAACCTGCCGATCTCCCTGGGGGCGGCGGGGTCGGAGTTGTCGAAGATCGCGAGCGCGTCGCCTCGCGAGGCGTAGAGCCGGTCCTCAGCAAACGCCAGGTGGTCGAGGCTGCCCGGCACCGTTCCCACCTGTCGCGGTGATTCGGGGTTGGTGATGTCGTAGATCTCCATAGCGGCTTTCGCGGCGTGGTAAGCGTGGTGGCCGTTCGCCGCCGCGAACATGAAGTCCAGCCCCAGGTGTTTCGCGGCGGGCCTCGCAGGGTTGGTGACCTCGACCAGGCGCAGCCCCGGCTTGGGCTCGGAGGGCTCCTTCGGCCAGTCCTTCCAGCCCCCTTCCGGCTTGACGAAGCAGTAGAAGTACTCCCGTTCGCCGATCCGGAACGGCACGACGTGGCCGCCGTGATGCGCCGGCGGCGGGACGCGCCAATGGCCGATCTTGGTGGGGTGTGAGGGGTCCGTGATGTCAAGGATGGTTGTCCCGTTGTAATTGGCGTGGCAGTACATCCGGTTACCCAGCTCAGCCCCCCGTGCCCCGAAGCAGCCCACGTCGAGGGTCATCAGGTCCTTCGCCCTCGCCGGATCGCTGATGTCCACCACCCGGATGCCGCTCCAGGTTTCCCCATTGGGGCAGAGCATCACCCGCCCGCGGACCACGGGCAGGTGGGCCATGCCGTGAGGCGTCATCACAAAGTGCTTCCGTTCGATCCCGCTTGTCGTGTCGCCCTCCGCGAACCTGAACCGCCCGGTCTTGGGGTCAATGGCCACCGTGCCGCTCTGGACATGCACGCGGGGCCATCCTGCCTGGTCGGAGAGGTCCTGGTAGAGCGGCCGGCGCGGGCGGCTGAACCCCAGCACGCGAGCGTACTCCCACGAACAGGCGTCCACGCCGTCCACGAGGATCGCGAACTTTCTGCCGTACGCTGTCGGCACTTCCTCCGGCGCGCAGGGGAAGCGCGCGGTGAAGGTAAAGGGATCGTTGTCCCCGGCATCTCCCGCCGCCTGGGTCTCGCCCCCTGCCACGACATCGGGCGCGCAGAGCGCTGCCATCGCTACGGTCGCCGACAGCCAGAAT
>JAPLML010000288.1 GCA_026387055.1 Planctomycetota bacterium
GGCGGCCGTCAGCGAATCCTCCGAAACACTCACAATCGTCGGGATGGCCATGACGGCCAGGATGATGGCCGCGTTCAGCGCGTTCGTTCCGGTCGAGAGGTGCAGATGCTCCTGCATCCAGGGGGCAAGCACAAGCACCGCGAAGAACCCGTAGGCCACCGAGGGGATCGCCGCCAGGATCTCGACCACCGGCTTGACGGCCTGGCGCGCACCGAACGGCAGGATGTCGCTCAGGCACACGGCTGCCAGCAGGCCGACGGGCACCGCAATCACTAGCGCGCCGCCCGTCACGTACAGGGAACCCACGAGGATAGAGAGGGCGCCGAACTCGGGGCTTGCGGCTTCGGGATACCATTGAGTGCCGCCCAGGAGTTCGGCCAGTCGCGCGACGATGGAACTCAGGGCCGCCCGTGCCCAGGCGAAGGCCGACCCCGTCGAGGTCCAGTCCAGCGGCGGCAGCGCGGCTGGATTGACGAAGAACGCCACAGCCTCCCGGATGATAAAAACGAAAATCAAGAGGACGGCAACAACGCTGGTGGCGGTCACGAGGAAGAGGGCGGCGCGGCCCAAGTGCGAGCCGAGGTACCCTGCCAGATTCTCTCTGGGCGTAAGCAACAGCGGCCGATCAAACGCGGCCGCCGCGCCCCTCGGTCTCGCCTCAACTGTGCCTGCCGCCTGCGCCATGGCTTACCTCATAAGGGCATCTCTCTAGTAGTTGGTCAGCGGCACGAAACCCTTGGCCTCGATGATCTCCTGCCCCTTCTCGGTCAGGAAGAACGTGCAGAACGAATGGAGCGTCGAGCCGAGCTCGGGATAGCCGTTTGTGAAGAAGAACAGCGGCCGGCTGATCGGATACACGCCCGTGGCAATGGTCTTGCGGCTCGGCGCCACGCCGTCAACCGTAAGGGCCTTGACGCTCGCATCCAGGAATCCCAGGCCGACGTAGCCGATGGCCCCGGCCGTCGTCTTGATGCGGGCATGGGCCTGCGGGTTGGAGTTCACATACTCCACTTTCTCCGACATCTTGTCCTTGCCCATCACCTTTTCGGCGAAGACCTCGTAGGTGCCGGAGGAGGTGTCGCGGCTGATGACCACGATGGGCATGTCCGGGCCGCCCAGGTCCTTCCAGTTCGTGATCTTACCGGCGTAGATGTCGCGCAGTTGGACCCGCGTGATGGCCTTCAGCGGATTGGAAGGGTGCACAACCGCACACACGCCGTCCATCGCCACGGCGTGCGGGCAGGGCGTCACGTTCTTCTCGACCGCCTTCTGATACTCCGCGGGTTTCATGAAGCGGCTCATCGTGGCGATCTGGCCGCGGCCGTCGATAAGTGCCGCAGCGCCGTCGCCGCTGCCGGTCATCTTGACCGTGATCTGGACGTTGGGGTTGGCCTTCATGAACGCCTCGGCGAATGCCTCGGCGATGGGGCCGACCGTGGTCGAACCTTCGATCTGGAGCGTCTGCTTCCCGGCTTCTGACGCAACGGCGAAAGCGGCCCACGCCGCCAACGTCGCACCTGCTACAAGTCCCGCCACTACCGCGATTCTCCGTGCTTCCATCGGTGTCGCTCCTTTTTCCGTGTTCCGTTTGCCTTACCCGGTGCCTCCCGCCGGCCCTCGCATCCTGTCTTTTCCTACCTTCATTATCCCGACGGCGTCTTAAGCGCCCGTTGAGGGGGCGTTAAGGTTGCGCTAAATGAGATTCCGGCTGTTGTGGTCTGCCCCCAGCGCGCAGTAGAATCAAGTAACATGTCAAAGAAACGCATCGTGATTGTGGAAGACGAGAAGGACATGGCCGACCTGGTGGCCCGGCGGCTCACGCGCGAGGGCTACGCCGTGGAAACGGCCTCCGACGGCCTGGCCGGCCTCGACAAGATCCGCTTGCGCCTCCCGGACCTCGCCCTCGTGGACATCATGTTGCCCAGGATGTCCGGCCTTGACCTGCTGAGCGAACTCCGCCAGGAACCGCGAACGGCCAACATCCCCGTCATCATCACGACGGCCAAGGGCGAGGAGAGCGATGTGGTTGTGGGCCTGACGCTGGGCGCCGATGACTATGTCGTAAAGCCGTTCAGCCTGTCGGTCCTCGTGGCGCGGATGGCGGCGGTCCTGAGGCGCGCGGCCGCCGGGACGCCCGACAAAGGCCTGCTCAAGATCGGCCCCATCAGCATCGACGCCCAGCGCCACGTCGTCAAGGTGCACGACGAGCCGGTGTCGCTGACGCTGACGGAGTTCCGGTTGCTGGTGGCGCTGGCCTCGGCGCGCGGGAGGGTGCTCACGCGCAATCAGCTCATCGACCACGCCATAGGCGTCAATGCCGTCGTTACCGACCGCACCATCGACGTGCACCTCACGTCGCTGAGGAGGAAACTCAGCGAGGCCCGCGATTATCTCCACACCGTGCGAGGCATCGGCTACCGCCTGCTCTCGGAGGAGGAACAGGACCATGAACGGTAACAGACTATTCTTCAAACTGTTCATGGGCAACCTCCTGATCGTCGCCATCATCGTGGCCGCCGCGGGCTATATTTCCTACCGGTCCCTCATCGCGACGTTCCTCCACGAGACGCAGTCGTATCAGGACCACATGGTCGTGATGGCCCGAGAGTGCATCGAACGGCTCTGGCCGATGCCCAATGCCCAGATAGATCGCCTCTGCAAGCGGCTCCCGGAAGACTTGGCCGCGCAGGTTGGCGCCGGCGACCGACCGGGGCCCGAGCACGGCCTCCCGATCCGGGTGACGGTGATTGCCGCCGATGGCCGCGTTCTCGGCGACAGTCACAGCGATCCCACTCGCATGGTGAATCACAAGACCGAAGACCGGCCCGAGGTCCTGGCGGCCCTGGATGGCCGACCCGGCCGCCACTCGCGCCAGAGCGAAACCGTGCGCGTAGAGTACCGCTACGTGGCCCTGCCGATCCGCAATGATGGCCAAACGGTGGGCGCTGTTCGCGTCGCGATACCAGCGATAGCCGTTGTGCAGAACCAGGCCGTGATCCGCGACGTCCTTCTGGCATCGGCCCTCGCTGTGCTCGGCGCGTTCGCCCTGGTTGGGCTGTTGCTCAACTGGACTTGGTACAGACCGCTCAAGCAGATAGCCCAGGCCGCCGACCAGATAGCGTCCGGCGAACTGGAGCATGCGGAGCAGATCTCCGGGTCCGGCGAGCTTTCTCAATTGGCCATCGCCCTGAACGAGATGCGCACCACCATTGCCGAGAAGATCGCCACCATCACAGCCCAGCGTGAGAACCTGGAAGGTGTCCTCGCAAGTATGCAGGATGCCGTGATTGCCCTCGACGCCGAAGGCAACGTCGCTCTTGTCAACCGCGCGGCGGAAGACCTTCTTCTGCCCCCGGGGGTTGAGGTTGAGGGCTTTCACCTTCAGGTCGCGGTCCGCTCCGCCGGCATCGTTGACGCTTACAACGAATCGGTGAAGACCGGTCGGCCGGTCGCCAGGCAGATCGAGGCGGACATCAAGGGGCTCCCCCGCCACCTTGACATGTTGGTCACGCCGATGGCCCCGGCCGAGAAGGGGTTGGCCCGGCTGGTGGTCGTTCGAGACATCACGGACTTGATGCGGGCTGCCGCCATGAAGGCGGAGTTTGTGGCCAACGCGTCCCACGAACTCCGCACGCCCCTGGCCTCGCTCCGCGCGGCCGCCGAAACCCTGACCGATGTTGACCCCGCGAACCGACAGGACCTCGCCGGCGTCGCCCAGGTGATCGACCGGCAGATCCGCCGCCTCGAAGACCTCACGCACGACCTGTTGATCCTGCACAGCATGGAGAGCGCCAAGCGGGCCATCTCGTCCGAAACCATCACCGCGGCGTCGCTGGCGGAGTGGCTTCGCACGGAATTCGCCGGGCGAGCGAGCAAGAAGGGGTTGACACTGGAACTGACGGCCCCAGAGGACGTCTTCACGTCAGACCGCCCTCTCATCGAACTCATCCTTCAGAACCTCATGGACAACGCGATCAAGTTCACCCCTTCCGGCGGGCGGGTTGCGTGCGCCATCCAGCGCCAAGACTCAAGCCTGTGCCTCCGCGTCTCCGACACCGGTTGTGGCATCCCGCGAGAAGATCAGGCCCGCGTCTTCGAGCGCTTCTACCAGGCCGACGCCTCGCGCACCGGCAACGGCGAGGCGCGCGGCACCGGCCTCGGCCTCGCCATCGTCAAGCACGCCTGCGAACGCCTGGGCGGGAGTGTTTCGCTCGAGAGCGAACTCTGCAAAGGGACCGCTGTCACGGTTGTTGTCCCTGAGCAAGCCCGGCGATGAGGGCACGAAGCCCGGCCGCAAAGAACCAGCGGCCGGCAGGGAACAGTCTGCTCATTGCGCACCCCCAATGCTGAATTCCCGCGCGGCAAATCCCCTCCTTCCGCAGATGTAGTGGGCAGGCGTGGGCCCGTTTAACAGCTTGCTGAAGGAGACTGCCTTGCCCTTCGAGAGCGGAAGGCCCCGGATTGCTGCAATGGAAAAAGAGACGGGAAATGTCTACGGTACCGCCCGGGCTGGAAAGAGCTCGCCCATAACAAGAGCGGTTTCTTGAAGGCTCTTGCAGACCGCGGGAGAATGATGACGGAGGACCTCTTCACCACCAGACTCGATTCCACGAGTAACAGTATCTTCACGGAAGACTGCCGAACGGGGCTTGTTGCCCGTTCTCTACCACGGTTCAAGCTTTGCGTCACATCGCCGCCTTACCTCAATTCATTCGACTACACGGACATCTATCGGCCGGAACTGTTCCTTGGCAAGTTTGTTGACGACAAGTCCTCACTGAAGGCACTGCGGCACAAGACGGTACGTTCCCATGTGCAAGTCAACTGGAAGCGTGCGACCACAAGCGACTTTGGAGCGTCGTATTCGCGCACCATGGTGAGAATCCACGCTGCCTCTGAGCACCTTTGGGACACACGGATTCCTCTCATGATTCAGGCATACTTCGAGGACATCAGAGATGTCTTGGCTGGACTCCGCAGTTGCGCAGGCAGGAAGGCTCATATCTGGCTGGTTGTTGCCACCTCGGCCTATGCGGGTGTGGAAGTTCCTGTGGACACCATCATCGGCGAGATCGGCCTTAAGAATGGTTGGCTTCTCAAGGAGATTGGCCTGCTCAGAGAACTCCGTAGTTCGGGTCAGCACTGGAACCGGACCAATGGAAAAGGGAGGAAGTGTCCGAGGCTCCGCGAAAGCATCGTGATATTTGAGAAGAACTGATGGGTCAGCAAAGCCGTACTGCTAAGCGCCTGTTGCACCGATTCCAGTGAACATTTGCAGCGCCGATCGGTTCCAATTTCCCGGCCTGCGAAAACCCATCATCGGCCCACCGACCGTCGTAGGCACCGTTTGCGAACGATCGCGTCGAACTGCTGGCACAGCCCTCACCCAGCTTCCCTACCCCAGCGACCCAACCAGCCGCTCGTCCTTCTCCATCCGCTCAGGCCGCTGATCATTTCGCCAGCGGTCGATCCTTTCGGCCAGTTGCCGCAGGGCCGTGCCCATCCGGCTTGACAACCGCCAGCCGTGCTGGCCGCCGTAGCGGCTACTCAAAGCCGATACGTATTCGATAAGACCCAGGCGGGCCAGTTTGGCGCGGGTGCGTTGAAGGATGCGGCGGGAGATGCCGTGCTGGCGTTCGAGATCGCCGAAAGAAGCAACAGGTACGTCGGCAGTCTTGAGCATCAAGAGAATCCGAGCGGCGGTGTGCTGCTGGTTCGCGTTGCCAGGAAACAAGATCGCGACAAGGTCCGTGACATCGTCAACATCGCCGACCCGCCTGGCAATAAAGGTGATCTTGGCTGACTCGGTCATCGGCGATCAGCGGGCACTGCCGCGGCTTCACCTTTGCCGGTCGGCACATCCGCACTCTGGAAACCGGTCTGCAGGGCCTCCTGCCTCAGTTCGTACCGTTCCTTGCTGATGCGGATGGCATGTTCCCGCAACTCGGTTCCGAAGGCCTTCTCGACAAACAGGATGGTCTCGAACGCCGAGACGTAGGTCTCGTTGAAGAGGTGCCAGAATCGCCAACGCACCCCCTGGCGGCTCATCCGGAATGCCCGGCGGACCTTCTCGCCGTACGTCCCGCGGAGGACCATGT
>JAPLML010000179.1 GCA_026387055.1 Planctomycetota bacterium
CCCGCGTCCGCCGCATCGCCCTGATGTTGCTGAAGCAAGAACACAGCACAAAGGTCGGCATCAAATGCAAACGCCTCAAGGCTGGCTGGGACGAAGCGTACCTTCTGCGAGTGCTCAGAATTTAGATGCGTTCGCCCTGCCATCGCGCCATAGGCCATCGCGCCATAAGCCGGGTGGCATGCCCACCATGCCGGGTGGCACGGCCACGCGCCGTTGCGTGGCCGTGCATCTCGGCTTGGCACCAGACACGGCCACGCAGAGGCGCGTGGCCGTGCCACCCGCGTAGCCGGCCGCCGGCCGCGTGCGCATTGTGCGGATTGCTTGACAGCCGCACCTCGTCTGCTACTATCAAAGCCGGGTGTCATGCCGCCCGCCACGGTTGACGGTACGTGGTTAGCGTCATACCAGATTGCCGGGTGGCACGGCCACGCGCTGTTGCGTGGCCGTGCCTGGTCACGTGGGGGGCAAGCACGGTCACGCAACGGCGCGTGAGCGTGCCACCCACGCTAGACACGTACGGTTGACGGGCGGCATCTGCGGCCGTTCCAGGGTTCCTTCAAAGGAGACTCAACCATGTCGCGTCGGTTCTTGCGGGTGGCGGTGGCTTTGGCCCTCGTACTTGCGGCGAGTGTCCTGGCGGCGCCGGCGGCGCCGATGGCTGGCGGTGCGGCGCCCGCCCTCGCCAAGGGCGACCGGGTCGTCTTCCTCGGCGACTCCATCACGCAGGGCGGCGGCGGGGCGAAGGGCTACATCACCCTCGTCAAGAACACCCTGGAGGCCAGGCACAAGGACCTGGGCATCGACGTGGTCAACGCCGGCATCAGCGGCAACAAGGTGCCCGACCTCCAGCGGCGGCTCCAGAAGGACGTCCTCGACAAAAAACCAACAATTGTCATTATCTACATCGGCATCAATGACGTGTGGCACTGGAAGAAGGACCCGCAGGGCGAGATGGTCGGCGGCACGCCCAAGGACACGTTCGAGGCGGGCCTCAAGGAGATCATCGGACGTGTCAAGGAGGCCGGCGCCCGCGTCATCCTGTGCACGCCCAGCGTCATCGGCGAGAAGACCGATGGCTCGAATGAGCGCGACGCCATGCTCGAGGAGTACAGCGCGATCAGCCGCAAGGTCGCCCAGGACACGGGCGTGCCGCTCAGCGACCTCCGCAAGGCGTTCCTGGCGTACGAGAAGGAAAACAACAAGGAGAACAATCGCACGGGCGTCCTGACGGGCGACGGCGTGCACCTCAACGAGGCCGGTAACAAGTTTGTTGCGGCCCAGATGCTCAAGGCGCTGGGCGTGAACGCGGAAGTTGTCGAATCGAAGTAGCGCCGTCGCGATATGGCGCGTTTAGCCGCGGGCGACCGCGTGTCGTGCAAGGAGGCAACCGGCATGACAACCCAGGCAATCCTCGGCCTCACAGGCGTGCTTGCCGTCGCGGCGCTCGCCCAGGGCGAGGCTCCGCCCGCCGCCGTCCGCGTCGCCTCGGGCCCGTCGGTCGTGTCGGTCTTCGAGGGCGACCACCTGCTCATGGAATACGCCTACGAGGGCGTGCCGTTCAAGCCCTACGTGAGGAAGTTCCTCTCGCCCGGCGGCGCGAACGTCCTGCGCGACAGGGTGCCCGACCATCCTCATCATCACGCCCTGATGTTCGCCGTGGCCGTCGATGGCGTCGATTTTTGGGCCGAGACCAAGGCGAACGGCCGCGAGGTGCACAAGGGCTTCGCCGAGATGAAGGCCCTCGCGCCCGACAGCCTCCTGCCGGCCGTGCTCACCGAGACGCTGGACTGGGTCGGCCCGAACGGCGAGAAGCCGCTGGCGCGCGAGCGCCGCACGATCGAAGTCCATCACGGGCCCTCTCTGGGCGCGTCGCTTCTGACGTGGCGGACGCAACTCGAGCCGCCCGAGGGCAAGCCCTCGATCAAGCTCTCGGGCAGCCACTATTTCGGTCTCGGCCTGCGGTTCCCGGCGTCGATGGACGGGAAGGCGGAGTTCTTCACCGCCCGCGGCCCGAGGGACGGCGAGGTCGTCCGCGGCGACGAGACGATGGGGCGCGGCCCGTGGATGGCCTGCGCCGGCGAGATCGACGGCAAGCCCGTCACGGTGGCGATGTTCGACTCGCCGGCGAACGTCCGCCCGGCCCTCTGGTTCACGATGGTCCAGTCCTTCGCCTATGTCTCGGGCACGATCAACCTGTACCGCGAGCCGCTCGTGGTCGAGGCCGCCAAGCCCCTCTCGCTCTGCTACGGCTTGGCGGTGTGGGACGGGAGGCGCAAGGCCGACGAGATCGAGAAGCTGTACAAGCGGTGGCTCGAGCTGGCGAAGAAGTAGGCCGGGCAACGCCGCGGCGTATGCCGAGCCCGCCGCGGAAGCGGCGGGAGATCCGCTGATCCGCCGTCTCCCGCTGCTCCCGCAGCGGGCTCGGGCGAAACAGCGAAGGCGCGGTTTGCCGCGGCCTGCGCGCGGTGTGCGAAACCGGCGCGCGGCGGGTCGGGAGACCCGTCGCGAACAGGCTTTTGGATGCGCGGAAAGTGAAAGGAGACTCCCGATGGCGACGACGCGGCGCAAGTTCATTCAGATGGCATCGGCGGCGACGGCGGCAGCAGTGCTGGCGGGGGCCGGGCCGCTCAAACGGGCGCTGGGGGCGAACGAACGCCTCGGCGTCGGCTACATCGGCGCGGGCGGTCGGGCCGGCGCCCACATGAGTTGCGTCAAGTACCTGCGCGACGAGCAGAAGATGCCCGTCGAGCCCGTGGCCGTCTGCGACGTCTATCGGCCGCGCATGGAGCGGGCCGCCAAGGGCCTGGGCGTCAAGGGCTACATGGACTACAAGGAGCTCCTGGCCGACCCGAAGGTCGACCTCGTCTGCATCGCCACGCCCGACCATCATCACGGTTACCAGGCCATCGACGCCCTCAAGGCGGGCAAGCACGTCTATTGCGAAAAGCCCGTCACGCACTGGCGCCAGTTCGACCTCACGAAGAAGCTGGCCGAGGAGGTCAAGAAGTCCGGCAAGGCGTTCCAGTGCGGCACGCAGGGGATGTCGGACGGCGCGTGGCACAAGATGAAAAAGCTGGTGGCGGAGGGCGCGGTCGGCCGGCCGATCCACGCCCAGTGCGGCTTCTTCCGCGTCGGCGACTGGGGCGAGGTCGGCATGCCGATCGACGACCCGAACGCCAAGCCCGGCCCGGACCTCAACTGGGAGGCGTTCCTCGGCGACGCGCCCAAGAAGCCGTTCGACCCGAGCCGCTTCTTCCGCTGGCGGATGTACGAGGACTACGCCGGCGGGCCGGTGACCGACCTCTTCCCGCACAGCCTCACGCCGGTCGTGAGCATCCTGGGCGTCGGCTTCCCGAGCATGGTCGTGGCCACCGGCGGCATGTTCCGATACACGCAGCGCGACGTGCCCGACACGTTCAACATGCTCATCGATTATCCCGAGAAGCTTACGATCGCGGCGCTCGGCACGCAGGGCAATAACGATCCCACGACCCAGCAGCGCGGCGCCGGCGGCGGCGTGCCGGTCATCCGCGGGTGGGAGGGATCGCTGACGGTGCGGGGCAACGAGATCGTTTTCATGCCCGCCGAGGGCTCGAAGAAGCAGGCCCAGAAGTTCCCGATCGAGTACGGCGAGAACCTGGGCGATCACTGGAAGAACCTGATCGAGAACGCCCGGGCGGGCAAGCACGACACGTGGGCCGCCGAGGACCTCACGTATCACGTGCAGACGGCCCTCATCATGGGCGCCTGGGCCCTGAAGCAGGGGAAGGTGGCGAAGTTCGACGCGGGGAAGCAGGAAATCAACATGTAATTGCAGATTGCAGATTGAAGATTGCAGATTGTAAAACGGCTAAGAGACTAAAGAAAACGGCGCCTGGAGCCTGAAGCCCCGCGCGCCGTTTTTGTCTTTTCCAATCTGCAATCTTCAATCTGCAATCTGCAATGGTGTTACTTCTTCTTCCGTTCAACGCTGGCCTTGCTTCTCGTCCGCTGAAGCTGCACTTGGGGCGTGCGGCGCTCGAGGAGCGAGAGGCTGATCTCGATGCACTCGCGCACCTCGTCGGGCGTCGTCGTGCCCACGCATACCATGTCCTGGTCTCGGATCGTGGCCCAGTTGAACGCCAGGCCCACCAGCGGCAGCACCTTGTTCACCGCCAGCGGCTTGATGGTGATGACCGGCTTCTTGCACTGCCAGATCATGCGGTGGACCCAGTCGACCTCGATCTGCATGAGGAAGCCGACGGCATTGTAGAGCTGGATATACGTTGCCACGTCGAGGCCGGTCTCGTCGGCGTAGACGGGGGCCTCGGGCATGTGCGTCGAGAGGCCGGGGATCATGCC
>JAPLML010000208.1 GCA_026387055.1 Planctomycetota bacterium
GCCGTGCATCGTGGGATTTTGCACGGCCACGCAACGGCGCGTGACCGTGCCACCCAGTCGAAGGCTGGCACCGCTTGAGGAGAATCCGTGGAGCCGCGTCTGGCAGGCAAGGTGGCATTGGTCACCGGCGGCGGCCGGGGCATCGGCCGCGCGATCTCGAAGGCGCTGGCGGCGGCCGGCGCCCATGTCGTCGTCACCGCCCGGACCCAGGGCCAGATCGGCGCCGTGGCGAAGGAGATCGCCGACGCCGGCGGCGCGGCCGCGGCGATGGCGATGGATCTGGCGGACGAATCGTCCGTCCGTCCGGTCTTTGCGGCCGTCCGGGAGCGCTTCGGGCGGCTCGACGTTCTCGTCAACAATGCCGGGATCGGGCTCTACGGCCTCGTGAAGGACGTCCCGCTCGAGGACCTCGACCGGATGGTGGGGGTCAACCTGCGCGGCACATTCCTGTGCTGCCAGGAGGCCATGCGGATCATGGCGCCGCAGAAGAGCGGCTACATCATCAACATATCCAGCGTCGTCGGATTCAAAGGCTACCCGAAGCAGGCCGGCTACACGGCGACGAAGCACGCGGTGATGGGCCTCACGAAGTCGCTGGCCGTGGAGGCGCAGGAGCACGGCATCCGCACCAGCGCGATCCTCCCCGGCGGCGTGGACACGGCGATGGTGCGCGACGCGCGGCCGGACCTGGACCCGGCGATCCTGCTGCAGCCGGAGGACGTCGCCCAGGCGGTCCTGTACCTCCTGTCGCTCTCCGACCGTGCGGCGGTCGACGAGATCTACATCCGGCGCCGGACCAGTCAGCCGTTCTGAGGGGTCCGACATCAGTGGGGTGCGGTGGGCGGTCGTGCAGGACGGGCCGCTGCGCCAAGAAGGGAAGAAACATGGACATTGAACACATCGGGTATATGGTGAGGCAGCCGGCGGCGGCGGCGCGGTGGTACGTCGAGAACCTCGGCCTGCGGATCGTGCGGAGCGGCGGCCCGCCGGCCGACGCGCATTTCCTCGCGGACACCTCCGGCCACGTGATGATTGAGATCTACAACAATCCCTCCGCCGAGGTGCCGGACTACGCGGCGATGAACCCGCTGGTGCTGCATCTCGCTTTCGAGACGGGCGACGTGGAGGGCGAGTGTCGGCGCCTGGTGCGGGCCGGCGCGAAGGCCGAGGGAGAGATCACGTACGCGCCGAACGGGGATGTCATTGCGATCGTGCGTGACCCGTGGGGATTCCCCGTTCAACTGGCGAAGCGCGGCGCGCCGATGATCTGACGGCACCGGGGCGCGCATCGGGCTGGACGCACAAAGCGGTAAGTCGTTTGCCAGTAAGTACTTGCGATTGATAACATGGACGTAGCGATATGGGTTGCTGCTCCCCCCAAGGGCTGGGGGGAAACAACGGGGCGGCACGCTAGCCCTGGTACGTAATTCCCGTCAATCGCATCTTCGTGCTTGACTCGGCGAACCGCGACGGCTATAGTATGCCCGTAAGGCCCCCTGGAGATGGGGCTTTGCTCATTGGACCAGGCTAAAGGAGTTGCAGCGCCATGTTGAAAACGGTCGGTACCGCCGACAGTGATGCCTCACTTTCAAGCGAAGAACCTCCCTCACCATCGAGCGCGGATGCAAGTACCAAGCCGGCGAGCCTGGTGGCTGCCCCGGCAACGAAGTGGGCGACGCAGGCGCGAAGCGGCCAGTGGCTCGACTGGCGATGGCACATGCGGAACCGCATTCGGACGGTGGCGCAGTTGCGGGAGCGATTCCCCGCGCTCGACGTGTCCGCGGGTCTCCTCCAGGCCGCGCAGAAGTTTCCCCTGGCGATCACCCCGTACTACGCGTCGCTCATCCGGCAACTCGACGCCTCGGACCCGATCTTCCGGATGTGCGTGCCGCAGGCCCAGGAGCTTCACGATCCCGGGTTCCTCAAGGATGACCCGCTCGAGGAAGCCGAGGACATGCCCGTGCCGGGCCTGGTGCACCGGTATGCCGACCGGGCGCTGCTGATAACGACCACAACGTGCTCGACGTACTGCCGGCACTGCACGCGCAAGCGAGTGGCCGGGATGTACGAGTCGACGATCAGGGCCGCCCGCCTCCAGCAGGCCGTGGCGTACCTGGCGGCGCACCCCGAGATCACCGACGTGATCCTCTCGGGCGGCGACCCGCTGACGATGAGCACGGAGATGCTGGAGCGCATCGTGGCGGCCGTGCGCTCGGTCCCCAGCGTCCAGCTCATCCGCATCGGCACGCGGACGCCCGTCGTCCTGCCGGCGCGGATCACCGGCGAGCTGGTCGGGATGCTGAAGAAATATCATCCGATCTGGATCAATACGCACTTCAACCACCCGGCCGAGCTGACGCCGGAAGCCGCCGCGGCCTGCGAGCGGCTGGTCGACGCGGGCGTCCCCCTGGGCAACCAGACGGTCCTCCTCAGGGGCGTGAACGACCGGCCCGAGATCATGGAGCAGCTCTGCCGGGGCCTGGTGCGCCTGCGCGTGCGGCCGTACTACCTGTTCCAGTGCGACCTGGTGCGCGGCATCGAGCATTTCCGGACGCCCCTGTCGCGCGGCATCGAGATCATGGAGTACATGCGCGGGCGGGTGAGCGGCCTGGCGATCCCGACGTTCGTGGTCGACGCGCCGCACGGCGGGGGCAAGATCCCCGTGCTGCCGAATTACGTGGTTTCCACCAGCCCGACGCACACCGTCCTGCGGAACTTCGAGGGGATGCTGGTCGCCTACCCGGAGCCGACGGCGGAAGCCGCCGCGTCGGCGATGGCGGCCGGCGGCGACTCCGACCCCGGCGTGTGGGAGCTGGCGACGGGCAAGGCGACGGCCATCCGTCCGATCAAGTCGAGCCGCCTGCGCCGCCGCGTCATGAAGGGGCTCTGCCAGGGCGGTGGATGACGTCCATTTCTGAGAGTTCATGCGCGGCGGGTTTGTGCGCCCGTCCAGTGTGCGTGTCGGCTTTTCCTGCGGAAGGACGTGGTGAGGATGGGCCTGGCGATCGGCCTGGTCTACGACTTGCGGAAGGACTACCTGGCGGAAGGCTACAGCGCCGAGCAGGTGGCGGAGTTCGATGTCGAAGAGACGATCGATGCCATCGAGGCGGCCCTGCGGTCGCTGGGCCACGCGACGCAGCGCATCGGCAACGCGCGGGCCTTGTGTGCCGCGCTCGTCGCCGGGCGGCGATGGCCGCTCGTGTTCAACGTCGCCGAAGGGCTCGCCGGCCGCAGCCGCGAGGCGCAGGTCCCGTGCCTGCTGGAGCTTTACGGCGTCGGGTATACGTTCTCCGATCCGCTGGTCTGCGCCGCCACGCTCGACAAGAGCATCGCGAAGCGCCTGGTCCGCGACGCCGGCCTTCCGACGCCGAAGTTCCACGTGGTGCGCGAGGAGGCGGACATCGCGGCGGCGGACCTCAAGTTACCGCTCTTCGCCAAACCCGTGGCCGAGGGGACGGGCAAGGGCATCACGGGGCAGTCCCGCCTGGAGTCGCCCGAGCAGTTGGCCGGGGTCTGCCGGGACCTCCTGCGCCGCTTCGCCCAGCCCGTGCTCGTGGAGGAGTTCCTGCCCGGGCGCGAGTTCACCGTGGGGGTCCTTGGGACCGGGGCCGAGGCCCGCGTCCTGGGGACGATGGAGATTGCGATTCGGCCGCAGGTCGAGTCGGCCATCTATTCGTACGAGACCAAGGAGCGGTGCGAGCAGTGGGTGAGCTACGCGCGGGCGGCGCCGGGGCCGCTTCGGCGGAAGGTCGAGGAGCTGGCGCTCGAGTCGTATCGCGCGTTGGAGTGCCGCGATGCCGGCCGGGTCGACATCCGCGGCGACCGGCGCGGTCGGCCCGCGTTCATGGAGGTGAACCCGCTTCCGGGGCTCCATCCAACGCATTCAGACCTTCCGATGATTGCCACGCAGGAGGGGATGAGTTACGCCGAGCTCCTGGGCGCGATCGTTGGCAGCGCCGCCTGCCGGCTGGGGATCGGCCATGGAGCGTGATCGGCCCGCGGTCCTGATTCTCCATTCGGCGCCCGCCGAAGGTGCGGGGCACCCGTACGTGTCCGGCGTGCCTGACGGCCAGGTGCCACGGGGTGCCGGCAACCCGTGTTCCGGGCCTGGCGCCGGGTGTCGGCCGCACGGCTGGCGAGCAAGCCGTGGCACCCTCCAGGGCACGCCGGACACGTACGGGGCTCCGGCCGTCTGGCGCGAG
>JAPLML010000757.1 GCA_026387055.1 Planctomycetota bacterium
GATTTCAGCCCAGTCGGAGACTGGCGAGGCAGAGGCAGGCGACCGGTACCAGGGGCCGTCCCCCGCCGTCGAACTTCCATACCCTGATGGGATGGACCTGATTAGTCATGGACGAGACCTGGTCGCGCGCCTAAGGAGACCGGGTACCACTCCCGCCCCGGAGACAGACCATGACGCGAACGGCAACCAAGCTCCTCCCCCTCGCCTCCTTCCTCCTCCTCGCCGCCTGCGGGGGCGCGATGGATTCCAATCCCCCGACGGCCGCAGCTCCGGCCGATGCAACTGCCGAAGCCCTCCGCTCCTCCTGGGGACGGTCAGTGGCCACCGTCTACGTGGTGCATGGGATCAACGGGAAGGACCTCGCACTCCCCGAAGCCCTGCCGGTGGACGTCCAGGTCGGCGACACCTGCGCCCTGACCGACTTCCAGTTCCGGAACATCGCCGGCCCGATCTCGCTCCCGCCCGGCACCTACGACGTGAAGGTCCGGCTCGCCGCCACGCCCGCCTGCTCGGGCGCGGAGGCGATCTCCGCGCCGGGCCTGAAGCTGGACGGCGGCGCCAACGTCTCGATCGTCGCGCACCTCGCCGACGCGGCCACCGCCACTCCCACGGCGTCGGTGTTCGCGAACGACGTCACCATCGCCTTCGGCCGGTCGCGGGCCATCGCCCGCCACGCCGCCAACTTCGGTGGCGTGGACGTCCTGGTGGACGGCAAGGTCGCCTTCGCCGACCTGACGAACGGCGAGCAGGGCGTGGCCACCCTGAGGCCCGGCCAGCACACCCTGGCCATCGCACCGGCGGGGAGCTCCACGCCGGTCTACGAGAAGGACCTGCGCTTCAAGCCCTACGTGGTCTACGCCGCCTACGCGGTGGGGACGCCGGCGAACGGCACCTTCGAGGTGCTCCTTCAGACCCTGCCCATGTCCCGCTGGCCCGAGAGGGAGAAGCCGGCCACTGCCTACGTGGTCCACGGCATCAACGGCAAGGACCTCGGGCTCCCTGAGGCGTTGCCGGTGGACGTCGAGCTCGGCGGGAAGTGCGTGCTCCAGAACTTCAAGTTCCGCGACATCGCCGGGCCGGTGAAGCTCGACGCCGGTACCTATGACGTGAACGTCCGCCTGGCCGCCGAGCCCGCCTGCTCGGGCGCCGTGGCCATCGCCGCCCCGGGCCTGAAGCTCGCGCCGGGAGCGAACGTGTCGATCGTGGCTCACCTCGCCGATGCCGCGACCGCCACGCCGACCGCGTCCGTGTTCCCGAACGACACGACCCGTACGCACGGGAAGGGCCGGGTGGTGGCCCGCCACGGCGCCAACTTCGGCCCGGTGGACGTGCTCGTGAACGGCGCCGTCGCCTTCCCGGACCTCGCGAACGGGCAGCAGGAGATGGCCGACCTGAAGCGCGGCACCTACAAGATCGCCATCGCACCGGCCGGGACCAGCACGGAGGTCTTCAGCACCGAGCTGAAGGTGAAGCCGGGCCGGGCCTACAACGCCTACGCGGTGGGAACGCCGGCGAACGGTACCTTCGAGGTCCTGCTCCAGGTGACGCCCATCGCGCGCCACTGCGACCTGTCGCGCGGCGAAGGGCACGACTAGCGCC
>JAPLML010000415.1 GCA_026387055.1 Planctomycetota bacterium
ACGTCCTGGTGGTCAACGATGCCCGCGCGTTTGCGCTGCGCTACCCGTCGGTGCCGGCCGGCCGGGTGGCGGGCGAGTTCGGCCACTCCACCCTCCTCGACAACGCCGGCGAACGCGTCGGCGTGGGGACCCTCTTTAACCGGGCGATCCAGGATTTCGCGTACCGCGACGGCTGGTTCGACCACACCGACGGCGCGGGCTTCTCGCTGGTCGTCCGCAACCCCCTCCAGGACCGCGCCCTGTGGGACTCCGAGGACGGCTGGCGCGCCAGTTGGCAGTCCGGCGGCAACCCCGCGGCGGCGGACCCGAGCCCGCTCAACCCCGGCGACGTCGTCATCAACGAACTCCTCGCCCACTCCGACGAGGGCATCGGCGACTGGGTGGAACTGAGGAACATGACGGCCGACAAGACCTTCAACCTCACCGGCTGGTTCCTCAGCGACGCGTCCGACCCGCTGAACAAGTACGCCCTGCCCACGACGATCCTCGGCCCGGGCGCGTATGCCGTCTTCAATGAGTTGAACCACTTCGGCAGCGCCTTCGCCCTGAGCGAACTGGGCGACGACCTCTACCTGACGAGCCGCGCGCCCGACGGCACGCCCGGCGGGTACCGCGAGGATGAGCACTTCGGCGCCTCCGACCGCAACGTCACGCTCGGCCGCTACGTGAAACCCTCCGGCGGCAAGGACTTCATCCCGCTCAGCGCCCCGACCTACGGCGCGCCCAACACCCCGCCGCGGATCGGCCCCGTCGTCATCAACGAGATCCTGTATCACCCGCTCACGGGCGACGAGTTCATCGAACTCAGGAACCTCTCGGCCCAGAACGTGCCGCTGCACGATTCCCAGCCCGCGCCGAACCCGTGGGAATTCAGCGAGGGCATCGAGTTCGCGTTTCCGGCCGGCGCCTACGTTCCGGCCAACGGCTACGCCCTCGTGGTGAAGGGCGACCCGGCGCTCTTCCGCACGGCCCACGGCATCCCGGCCGGGGTGCCCATCTACGGCCCGTACGCGCCGTTCGCCCTGGACAACGCGGGCGAGACGATCGTCCTGTCGAGGCCGGGCAGCCCGGAGGCCGACGGCTTCGTGCCCTATGTCATCGTGGAGAAGGTCACGTACGACAACATGGCCCCCTGGCCGCCGGAGGCCGACGGCCTCGGCCCGTCGCTCTCCCGCGTTGCGTCGTGGGTGTACGGCAACGACGTGTTGAACTGGCGCCCGAGCGCGGCCACGGGCGGCACACCCGGAGCGCTGAACGACGTCGGCGTCGACCCGCCCCAGGTTCTCGAGGTCGTCCTGAACCCGGCCGGGCCGGGCCAGACCCGAACGGACCGGACCGTCAGCGGCATCGACCCCAGCGGCTTGGGCATCGGGACGATCCAGGTCGTCTTCAGTAAGGCCGTCAACTTCACGACCACCGACGTGACGATCCGCAAGGTGACCTTCGACGGCACCACCGAGGTCCCGGCGCCGGAGGACCTGTCGCCCCTGAACGTCTCGGGCGCGGGTACCGCGACGATGCAAATCGAGTTTGTCCCCGGCTCCGCCGTTGACACGTGGGTGAGGGTCCGGCTGAGCGCGGCAGGCATCACGGCCGCCGGCACGGGCACACCCCTGGACGGCGAACCGCGGACGAACTCCAGCGGCATGGGGTACCTCCACCAGGCCGCGGTGGACCTGCCGACCGGCGACGGCCTCCCCGGCGGCGACGCGGTATTCTATATGGGTAGCCTGCGCGGGGATTTCACCGGGGACGGCGCTATTGCTGATGATGATGTTGACGGCTTCGTTGCGTTGTGGCTGGCAGCCGACTCGGAGGCGGACTTCCGCGGCGAGGGCTTCGACGCCAGCAGCCCCGATGGTCGGATCACCCCGGTGGACATCGACGGGTTCATCGCGGCATACAATGCGGCCGTGGCGGAAGGAAGGCATCTCGATCCCCTGCCCGACTTCGGGCCGCAGAGGGAGGGTGCCCCGGAGCCGGTTCTTATCGCGTTCAGCCCTGAGGTCCCGAATGATGCCCCCGCGCCAGCCCTGGAGCCCACAACTCCCCTCGCACCTAACGGGAGGCCTTTCGCGGCGCCTGTCTTGGGCGATTACCCGACACCCCTGCCGGCGGCAACGGGCTTCTTGGTGATGGCGCCACAGGCTGCTTCTTCCGGGGCATCAGCCTTCTTGGCGAGCAGCGACACGTTGGCGGCAGATGACCCGCCGCTGCTCTTCCTGACGGCAACGAGCACACCTCTTGCCTGGAGCACCGCGGAGGAAGTCGCGCCGCCCCCCGGCGCTGCTCTTTCGCCCGATGGCGGGTTGGAGGGCCTGCTCCTTCTGCCAGCACTCTAAGAGCCTACGAGGTAGACCAGAACGTGGGGGCAAGTAGATCAGCCTCCGCTTCTCTCCCACGCGCTTACGCGCTTGCCGCAATGGCGACACTCGCGGCGGACGCTGGATACGGCCACCCCAGGTGGGCCGGCTGTAGATGACGCGGAAGTACCTGCAGCGGCAGTGACGGCAGACGAGACCTCGCTGGTCGGTGAGCGGCGGGACTCGCCGTCTTCCTTCGCCCGCTGCCGGAGTGCCGTCTCCCAGTCCTTGCTCTGGCACGCATATTGGCGCTCCGTCGCCGGCGTTAAGCCAGAATCAGCACAAGCCGAGTCGCCTGGCCTGTTGGACGGTATGGATACCCAGGCGGGTCAGACACCGGGGCGGGCGCAGGCGGCCGGGCTTGTGCGTTGACGGCGGCGTGGTGCAACACCAAAGAGGGGGGTCGGGCCAGGGGCACAGCCCGCCGCCGGGTCGATGCGGCCAGGCGTAGGCCGGGCAGGTGCAGGGCACGGCGTGCGTGCGTTCAGAGGCCCCGCGTGCCCGCGCGTGCGGCCCCGCGTTGAAGCGGCATCGCCGGCCGTGAGCCGCGCTTCGCTGCCGCGGGTCGCCCCAAACCGCCCACGCCCTGCACCGGCGGCCGTCCGGGTAGACGTGCAGGCAAACGCGAAGCGCCCTTGCCTTCTCTGAGTAAGACATCGCTCTAACCCTCCCGGCCCTTTTGCGTCCACGCTGTGTATAGTTGTCCGGTCTACCTCTTCTCGCCAAGGCCCCCGTTGCCCCAGGTATTGACCATCGCCACGATCCCCGCCCGGATTGCCGCCAGGCGGCCCAGGACGGCCGCAGGGCTACGCCGACGCCGTGCTTGGCTCTCCCCTTACTCGTGCGGCCCGGCCACCTTTGCAGGGCCGGCCGCCTCGACGGCGGCCAAGAGGCTTGCCCGGACGGCTTCCGGCAGGGCGGCCAGACGGCGGGCCAGGTCTGCCAGGTCGGGGGGCAGAATGGCGGAATCGGCGGAAAGTGCGCCACATTCTGCGCCGCCTGTTTTGGGCTGGTTTGGTAAGTCGTTGCCGGGTATAGTAGTTACGTGCGGCGGTTCGACTCCTCGGCGCACCAGTGAGCCTCCAACGCCGGTCGCCGCGCGGCCGGCGTTGTCCTTCGGAGAAGCGGCAGGTCCCTCATGACCACCCGGGTGAAGGTGCTGTTCCTCTGCACCGCCAACGCCTGCCGCAGCCAGATGGCGGAAGGGTGGGCGCGGCAGCTCAAGGGCGACGCCATCGAGGCGTACTCGGCGGGCGTCGAGCCCGGCGGCCTCGACCCGCGGGCGGTGCGCGTCATGGCCGAGGCGGGCGTCGACCTCTCGGGCCACCGGTCCAAGCACGTCCGCGAGTTGGCCGGCGTGGTGTTCGACTACGTGATTACCCTCTGCGACAGTGGCCGCGAGGCGTGCCCGCTTTTCCCCGGCCGGACGAAGGTGATCCACGTCGGCTTCGACGATCCCCCGCGCCTGGCCCGGGGCGCGAAGACCGAGGAAGAAATCCTCGCCCCCTATCGCCGCGTGCGGGATGAGATTAAGATGTTTGTAGAGACGCTGCCCGAGGCGCTGAACGCGCACGGCAGCATTTAGCCGCCGCGCTTGCACGGCGCGCCAGTCGAAAGGATCAACCGATGGCTGATGGCCGCAAGACCCACGACCTCGTCAAGAGGGCCTACGGCGAGGTGGCGAGGAAGCAGGCGTCGTGCTGCGACTCGAAGGCGCTCAAGTCGTGCTGTTCGGGCGGCGAGGCGCCGAAGGTGCCCGAGGCGGACCTCGGCCTCTCCTGCGGAAACCCCGTCGCCTTCTCCGAGATCAAGCCGGGCGACGTGGTCGTGGACCTCGGCAGCGGCGCGGGGCGCGACGTGTTCCTGGCGGCGGAGAAGGTCGGGCCCGCCGGCCGCGCGATCGGCGTCGACATGACGCCCGAGATGCTCCGCCTGGCGCGCGAAAATGCCGACAGGTTCGAGAGGCGCACGGGCCTCGCGAACGTCGAGTTCCGCCAGGGCCTCATCGAGAACCTGCCGATCGACGACGCGTCGGCGGACCTCGTCATCTCCAACTGCGTCATCAACCTCTCGCCCGACAAGGCCCGGGTCTTCCGCGAGATTCACCGGGTCCTCAAGCCCGGCGGCCGCATGGTCGTCAGCGACATTGTCCTGAACCGCCCGCTCCCCGAGGCCGCCAAAAATAATACAGACCTCTACACGGCTTGCATCGCGGGGGCGCTCCTGCGCGACGACTACCTCAAGGCGATCCGCGACGCGGGCTTCACGGCGGTCAAGGTGCTGAAGGACGTGACCTACGATCCTTCGGGCGCCGGCGGCGACCCCGTCACCTCCGGCGTGGCCGCTGCGCTCGTCGGCGTGGCCGCCAGCGTGACGATCGTGGCCGCCAAGTAGGGTGCACACCCTCGAATTCGTCGGATTGACCTTGATTTCGCCCCCCGCCTGCCCTAGAATCCGCGGGCTTTTTCCCTGTGCAGGATAGCGTCAGGCGAAGCCTCGAAGGGAGGGTTGACTCGGCATGTTCAAGGAGATTCGGATTCACGGTCGCGGCGGCCAGGGCAGCGTGACGGCCGCCGAGGTCCTGGCCAAGGCCGCCTTCAAGGACGGCCTGGTGAGCCAGGCGTTCCCGGCGTTCGGGTCGGAGCG
>JAPLML010000230.1 GCA_026387055.1 Planctomycetota bacterium
TTTGATTTTTGATCTTGGTTTTTCGATTGAAGGATAATGACGCCAGCGGCGTACGTGTGAAGACGCTTCGAGTGCGGCTGCCTTGAAATCGAAAATCAAAAATCTAAAATCGAAAATGCTTTGGGCGAGGAGCGTGAAGTCCCTTGACGGACCGTCTTCTGGATCACGTTGACTCTCCCCGTGACCTGCGCGGCATGGCGCCGGCGGAGCTGGTCCGCCTGGCGCGCGAAATCCGCACCCTTATCACCGACACGGTCTCGGAGACCGGCGGGCACCTGGCGTCGAACCTCGGCGTGGTCGACCTCACGCTGGCCCTGCACCGCGCGTTCGATTTCTCGCGCGACCACCTCGTCTGGGACGTGGGCCACCAGTGTTACGCCCACAAGATTCTCACCGGCCGGCGCGAGGCGTTCAAGCGGCTCCGCCGGTCGGGGGGCGCGAGCGGTTTTCCGAGTCCCGACGAGAGCCCCTACGACCTTTTTCGCACCGGCCACGCGGGGGCCAGCATCTCGACGGCCCTGGGCCTGGCCCTGGCGGAGCGGGCCGCGGCGAGCGGCGTGCGGACCGTCGCGGTCATCGGCGACGGCTCGCTCGCGAGCGGCCTTGCCCTGGAGGGCCTGAACCACGCCGGCGACGTGGGCGCCGACCTCCTGGTGATCCTCAACGACAACCAGATGGCCATCAGCCCGACGGTCGGGGCCCTGGCGCGGCACCTGACGCGCATGCGGGCCACGCCCGCCTACGGCCACCTCAAGCAGGACGTGCACGAGGTGCTCGACCGGCTGCCGATGGGCGACTCGCTCGCGAAGGCCCTCCACACGCTCAAGGAGTCGCTGAAGGAAGCGGTGGTGCCCGAGCACATGTTCGAGCGGCTGGGTTTCCGGTGCTTCGGCCCGGTCGACGGGCACGACATCGAGGTGCTCCTGGAGGCGCTGGAGGAGCTGAAGAGCCTCGGCGGACCAAGATTACTGCATGTGCATACCAACAAGGGCCAGGGGTTCGCGCCGGCCGCCGCGAAGCCCGAGGCCTGGCACAGCGCCAAGCCCTTCACCGAGTGCAACGGCCAGGTCCTCGCCGAGCCCGACGCCCTCGGCTCCGGCGACTGGACGCAGGCGGCCGTCGACGAGCTCGTGCGCCTGGCCGAGGCCGACCCGCGGATCGTCGCCATCACCGCCGCGATGCCCGAGGGGACGGGCCTCCTCAGGTTCGCCCACCGCTTCCCGAACCGCTTCTTCGATGTGGGCATCTGCGAGCAGCACGCCGTGGCGCTGGCGGCGGGACTGGCGAAGGGGGGCCTGCGGCCCGTTGTCGGCATCTACTCCACGTTCCTCCAGCGGGCGTACGACCAGCTCTTCCACGAGCTCTCGCTCCAGGGCCTGCCCGTGGTCATCCTGGTGGACCGGGCGGGCTTGGTGGGGGCCGACGGGCCGACGCATCACGGCCTGTACGACATCGCGTACCTGCGGCACCTGCCGGGCTTCACGCTGGCGGCGCCCGGCGACCGCGCGGAGATGGCTGGCATGCTGAAGCTGGCGCTCGAGGCGAGCGGTCCGTGGGCCATCCGCTATCCGCGCGACCAGGTGCCCGCGGCGAGCTTCTCCGCCGAGCCCGTGACGCCCGAGCGCGCGGCGGTCCTGCGGCAGGGGCAGGACGGGGCGATCCTGGCCCTCGGCAGCACCGTGGCGCCGGCGCTTGAAGCGGCGGCACGCCTCGACGCGGAGGGCGTGCGCATGACGGTCGCGAGCGCCCGTTTCGCCAAGCCCGTCGACGCGGGCCTCCTCGCCCGCCTGGCGCAAGCGCAGCCGTGGATTCTCACGGTCGAGGACCACACGCTTCCCGGCGGGTTCGGGTCGGCCGTGCTTGAGGCGGCCGCCGCCGGCGGCGCCGATAGCCGCAAGATTCATCGCCTGGCCGTGCCGGAGGAATTCGTGGAACAGGACTCGCGCGCGGCCCAGTTGGCGGCGGCGGGGCTGGATGCTCAGGGAATCGTGGCCAGGGCCAGGGCGCTTTGCGGCAAGACGTAGAGAGCTTTAGGGAGGTCCGACAGGTGAAAGAAGTCCTGATTCTCGTGAATCCCGAGAAGGCCGGCGCCCGCGAGGTGGCCCGGACGCTCTGTCCGTGGCTCGGGGACCGCGTCAAGGTCGAGGCGACGGAGCTCTCGGAGGGCACGATCCGGACGACGGCCGACCTGGTGGTGGTGCTGGGGGGCGACGGCTCGATCCTTCGCGCGGCCCGGATGCTGGCCGGGCAGGAAATTCCAGTAGTAGGTATAAACATGGGTAAGCTCGGCTACCTGGCCGAGTTCTCGTCCGACGAGTTCTGCCGCCGCTTCGAGGCGATCGTCGCCGGCGAGATGCCGACGTCGCGCCGCATGATGCTCTCCGCCCGCTGCGAGATGGCCGGCGGCGACCCGAAGGAGTCCCTGGTCCTGAACGAAGTGCTGATGGCCGGCGGCACGCCCCATCGGATGCTCGCCGTCTCCGCCGCCATCGACGGCGAGCCGCTGACCACCTACTTCGGCGACGGCGTGCTCGTGGCGACGCCCACCGGCTCGACGGCCTATTGCCTGGCGGCGGGCGGGCCGATCCTCGCGCCCGGTCTGGAGGCCCTGGCCCTCATCCCCGTGTGCCCGCACTCGCTCACCCATCGGCCGATTGTCCTGCGGCCCGAGAGCGAGGTGGTCCTGGAGCCGTGCGGCCTTCAGAAGGAGGCCATGCTGGTCCTCGACGGGCAGGCGGGCGGCCGCCTGACCCGCGGCGACCGGGTGCGCATCCGCCGCGCGGCGGCGGCGTTTCTGTTGGTCCACAACGGCGACCGGCCGTTCTTCTCCACCCTGCGCGAGAAGCTCCAGTGGGGGCAGGGGCCGAGGTACGGATAAGGCCGTGCGGATTGCGGCGTGCGGAGTGAAAGGGAACGGCAACGGCAAAGGCGCAACGCTTTCGAGCCCGCCGCGGGAGCGGCGGGAGACGGCGTCCGAACGCGTGTTGACGCCCGCGCTCGATTGCCCTAAGATGCCTCTGCACGAACGACAGTAAGGGCCGATGCGACATGGCTCATCAGGTGCGCATCCTCACCGACTACTGCAAAGGCTGCGAGCTTTGCGTGCACGTCTGTCCGAAGGGCGTGCTGGAGATGTCCGACGAACTGACGGCGATCGGCGTGCGCCCCGCGCGGCCGAAGGCCGATGCCGAGTGCGTCGGCTGCACGCTCTGTTACCAGGTCTGCCCCGACGCGGCGATTGAGATCTGGGAGACCGCGGAGATCTGAGATTTGAGGTTTCTGATCTGAGATTTGGCGTTCCGATCGTACATCAGTCAACCGGGCAAGAGTGCTATGGATGCGACGATCACGTTCACGGTGAACGGCCGGCCACGGACCGTCACCACTGATTCCGAGCGCCCGCTCCTGGACGTGCTGCGCGAGTACCTCCAGTTGACGGGCGCCAAGTACGGCTGCGGCGAGGCCCAGTGCGGCGCCTGCACGGTGCTTGTCGACGGCAAGGGCGTGCTGGCTTGCGTTACGCCGGTCGCGAAGGTCGAGGGCAGGGCGATCCTCACCATCGAGGGCCTGGCCGCGGGCGAGGCCCTGCATCCGGTCCAGGAGGCCTTCCTGGCGGAGAATGCCTTCCAGTGCGGCTACTGCACCCCCGGCATGATCATGGCCACGGTGGCCCTCCTGCGCGAGACGCCCGGCCCCACCGACGAGCAGATCCTGGCCGCGCTGGGCGGCCATCTGTGCCGATGCGGCGGCTATCCCAGGATCCTCAAGGCCGTGCGGCGCGCGGCGCGGGCGGCGAGGTGAAGACTATGCCAGCGGGCAGCCCAATCGATCCGATCCTGGAAGCGGAAGACCAGGCCGTGCCCACGAGCGCGGCTCGCGAGGGCGGCCTCACGCGGCGGTCCTTCGTCAAGATCCTCGGCGCGGGCCTCCTGATCACCGTGACCCCGCTTCCGGCCCTCGGCCAGCAGCGTCGGGGCGGCCGCGGCGAGGGCCGGGGCCTGAGCGTCGCGGCGCGCGTGCACATCGGCAAGGACGGCGCCATCACCGTCATGACCGGCAAGGTCGAAGGCGGCCAGGGGGCGCGGGCCGAACTCACCCAGGCGGCCGCCGAGGAACTGCGCGTGCCCGTGAGCCGGATCCAGTTGGTGATGGGCGATACCGCCCTCACGCCCGACGACGGCATCACCGCCGGCAGCCGCACGACGCCGTCGCCGGTGCCGGCGGTGCGCCAGGGCGCCGCGGCGGCACGCGACCTCCTGGTCCAACTGGCCTTCCAGCATTGCTACCCGTCGGACATCGTGCGTCCCGGGATGCTGTACGGAAAGGTCCTCCGCCCGCCCTCCTACGGCGCGAAGCTGACGGCTGTCGACCTGGCCCCCGCCAAGGCGATGAGGGGCGTCGTGGTCCTCCAGGACGGTTCGTTCGTGGGCGTGGCGGCGCCGACGGCGCTGGCCGCCGAGCAGGCCTTGGCCGCCGTCGCCAGGACGGCCTCGTGGGAGCCGGCGCCGCATCCCTCGAGCCAGGAGGTCTTCGACTACCTGAGGCAGCATGCCCGCGGCGGCGTGCCGAAAAACCCGTTCGCCGACGAGGTGGCCGCGGCCGCCAAGGCCCTCCACCAGACTTACCACGTGGCCTACGTCCAGCACGCGCCGCTGGAGCCCCGCGCGGCCGTCGCGGAATGGGAGGGCGGGAAGCTGACCGTCTGGACGGGGAGCCAGAACCCGTTCGGCTGTCACTCGGAAATCGCGCGGGCGTTGGGCGTGGCCAATGATCGCGTGCGGGTGATCGTGCCGGACTTTGGCAGCGGCTTCGGCGGCAAGCACCAGGCCGACCCGGGCATCGAGGCGGCACGGCTGGCCCAGGCGGCCATATCAACTCCGGAGGGGCGGCGATCGACACGCCTTACCGCGCGGGCAAGGCCAGGAGCCAGTTCGTGCCGTCCGAGTCGCCGATGCGGCAGGGGTCCTACCGCGCCCTGGCCGCCACGGCCAACAACTTCGCCCGCGAAGCCTTCATGGACGAGCTGGCCGCCGCGGCCGGCCGCGACCCGCTCGAGTTCCGCCTGGCCCACCTGGACAACCCGCGGCTGCGGGCGGTCCTCGAAACGGCGGCCAAGCGGTTCGACTGGACCGGCCGGGTCGGGAAGAAGGACCCCGCCGTCGGCGTGGGGCTGGCGTGCGGTACTGAGAAAGGTTCTTATGTAGCCGCATGTGTGGAGATCGCGATCCAGCGGAGCGTGATCTCCGTCCGGCGCGTGGCCGAGGTCTTCGAGTGCGGCGCGGTCCTCAACCCCGACAATCTCCTGGCCCAGGTGCAGGGGTGCATCCTCATGGGCCTGGGGCCGGCCCTGCGGGAAGAGATGCGGTTCGAGAAGGGCCGCGTGCTCAATGCCTCCTTCGCGGGCTGCCCCGTGCCGCGGTTCCAGGACGTGCCGGAGCTTGACATCCACCTGCTCGACCGGCCGGACCTGGCGTCGGTCGGCGGCGGCGAAACGCCGATCGTTGCCGTTGCCCCGGCCATCGCCGGCGCCGTCTTCCATGCCACGGGCCAGCGGATTCGCCAGATGCCCATTCGTCTGCCCACGGCCTAGTGCCGCGCTGCGTGTGAATGGACCCATTGAGCCGTAACGGAACTTCAGAGCCATGAACGGCCCGCCGCGCACCACCGACATCCACCAGGCCGTCGTGGAGTTCGCAGCGAGCGGCCGCGACTTCGCCTTGGCGGTCATCCTGAAGGACGCGGGATCCACGCCCCGCAAGGCGGCCACGAAGGCTCTCATCGAGGCGAGCGGTTCGATCCGGGGCACCATCGGCGGCGGAGCCATCGAGGGCGAGACGCAGCGCCGGGCGGTCGAGGCCATCCGCGCCCGGCGCCCCCTCGTCTTCGATCTTGTGCTGAAGGGCACGAGCGCGAAAGGCGATCGCCCCATCTGCGGCGGGACTTTGCGGATCCTCGTCGATCCGACCGCCGCCGGCCACCGCGCCGTCTATGCTCAGGCCGCCGAGGCCCGTCGCCGTCGCCGGCGCGGGGTGCTCGTGACCACGGTGCGGATTGCGGTCGAGTGCCAGACGGCCGTGCAATGGTTCCCCGAGGGCGCTCTCGCGGCGGACACCGGCTTCCCCGGCGGTGAGGCCGTCCGCACGGCCCTGATGGACGAGACGCCGCGGCTTCTCGTCCAGGACCTGCCGCAGGAGGGCGCGCGCCTGGAAGTGCTGGTCGAGCCGCTGATCCCGCCGCCGCTGCTCGTGATCGCCGGCGGCGGACACGTCGGCCAGGCCCTGGCCCTCCAGGCCGGCTTGGTCGGTTTCGACGTCGTGGTCGTCGATGACCGGAGCGAGTTCACCGAGGCGGCGCTGTATCCTCCGGGCGTGGTCACCCGCTGCGGCGACATCGCCCGCGAGCTGGCCGAGCTGCCCGTCGCCGGCGACACCTTCATCGTCCTGGTCACGCGCGGGCATCGGTATGACAAGGAGGCGCTGGCCGCGTGCGTCCACAAGCCGGCCGCCTACATCGGCATGATCGGCAGCCGGCGCAAAGTGGCGCTCGTGCGCCAGGACCTGCGTGAGTCCGCCGCGGCAAGCGAGGAAGAGCTTGGCCGGGTCTATGCCCCGATCGGGCTGGATATCGGCGCCGAGACCGTGCCGGAGATCGCCGCCAGCATCGTCGCGCAACTGATCGCGGTCCGGCGGAAAGGCCAGGCGCCGCGGATGCCGGTCGTGTAGGGATTTGCCCGCGATGAAATGAGGGATCGCCGGGTGGCATGCCCACGCCGCTGTTTGGGTGGGCATGCTTCTGGCGCGCGGGAAGATCATGCCCACGGTAAAGGCGCCGTGGGCATGCCACCCCGCAATTGATCCTTGACGGATACTCCTACAAAGCCAGTTTGCGCGGCGGGTCTCCTGACCCGCCGCGTGAGTGCGTTCTCCGGCCCGTGGACGCGGGTCGACGGGGGGTGGGTCAGGAGACCAACCGCGCACCGCGTCAACTGGCGTTGTAGTAATGGGCACGACTCCGATGATCTCGGCCATTCTCCTCGCGGCGGGCCGGTCGCGGCGTATGGGCGTGCAGAAACTGCTCCTGCCCTTCGGCGGCCGGACCGTCATCGGCCACATCGCCGGCGAGATTCTCCGCAGCCCCGTCGACCACACGCTTGTGGTTGTGGGGCGGGACGCCGCCCGCATCGCCGAGGCCCTGGCCGGCCGGCGCGTGACGCTGGTGACCAACCCCGATTCGGGCGGCGAGATGCTGAGCTCGGTGCGCTGCGGCCTGCGCGCGCTCCCGCCGGAATGTGAAGCGGTCCTCGTGGCGCTCGGCGACCAGCCGACCCTTACCGCCGAGCTGATCGGCCAGATGATCGACGCCTTCCGCGCCGCCGGCCGTGGCATCGTTGTGCCGGTCTGCGGCGGGAGGTCGGGCCATCCCATCCTGTTCTCGGCCCGTTATCGCGAGGAGATCCTGACGCGTTACGACGACGTGGGCCTGCGCGGCCTTCGCCACGCCCATCCCGAGGACGTGCTGGAGCTCATCGTAACGAGCCCCTCCGTGCTCTCGGACATGGACTGCCCCGAAGACTACCGGCGGGAGTTGGCGAAGCTCCCGGGCAACCACACACGGCCTATAGGGCCTCGTCGTGCGGAAGAGCCAACCGACTTCTGACGGCGGGAGTCAATGCCTCGGTCAGCGGCCCAGGCCATCCGATCTGACCGCTCGGGGTGCCTTGGTACTGCCCTTCGCCGCCTGCCGCCTAGTGCTCTGTTACCCGTGGAATGATGGGTGCCACGGGCTGCTTGCAGCCCGTGCCGCTCGAAGAGCACGGGTTGCGAGCAACCCGTGGCACCCCTCGAATGACGAGGAACAGAGCACTAGTCTTCTTCCTTCGGCGGCTTGCGCGTCATGTGGGCCGAGAGCAGGCCCCTGACGGCTTTGCTCACCCCGGAGGCCATCTCCCTGGGATTGGCGCGGACGACGCTCTTGACGATGCCTGTGACCATCGCGACGCCGAGGGGCTGTTGCGTCTGCGCGTCGACGAGTTCAATCTGGGCCGTCAGCGTCGGGTCCGTGCCGTACACGGCCCGCGCCGCCCCCGTTCACAACGCCTCCCGCCAGGAATTCGAATGACAGTCCCGCCCCTTTCGTGTTAGTAATGGTGGCAACGCTTGACGGCGTGTGCCAGGAGACGACCTTAAAGGAGACCAGATGATGGTGGAACCGAGAAGTCTCACGAACCCCGCGCTGGCCACGCGGCTGACGCGGCGAGAGTTTTTCAGGACGGCGGCCGTGGCCGGGGCGGCCCTGATGGCGCCGGCGGTCATTCCCGCCTCGGCGCTGGGCCGCGGCGGCGCGGTGCCGCCCAGCGAGCGCATCGTGATGGGCGGCATCGGCCTCCGCGGCCGCGGCATGGGCGATCTGCAGTGGCTGCTGCCCGAGGGGGACGTGCAGTTCGTCGCGATCTGCGATGCGCAGAAATCGGCGCGCGAGAAGGTCAAGCAGGTCGTGGACGCGCGGTATGGCAACACCGATTGCACGGTGTACCCCGAGATCCGCGAGTTCCTGGCCACGCGCACCGACATCGACGCGGTGCTCTCCGCTACGGGCGATCGCTGGCACGCCACCGCCGCCGTCATGGCCATGCGGGCCGGCAAGGACATCTACTCCGAGAAGCCGTCGGCCATGACCATTGCTGAAGGGCAGGCGGTGGTCGAGACCGCGCGGCGGTTCGGGCGCGTGTACCAGACCGGCACGCAGCGCCTGAGCGAGGGGAACTTCGTGTTCGCCATCGAGATCGCCCGTATGGGCCGCCTCGGCAAGGTGCACACCGCCTACGCCCACATCGCCCCGTGGGATGCCGCCGAGATGAGGTACGATTGGCTGCCCGCCCAGCCCGAGCCGCCGAGGGACGTCGTGGATTGGGACGCGTGGCTCGGCCCGTGTCCGTGGCGCCCCTTCAACCAGTCGTACATCAGCGGCGGATGGCGCGGCTTCTACGATTTCCACACCAGTTGCATCGGCGAGTGGGGCGCCCACACGTTCGCCCAGTGCATGGCCGGCATCGACCAACTCGACACTGCGGCCGTTGAGTATCACTACGTCAACAATCCCACCGGCGACGGCATGGTCACGGTCTTTCCGAACGGCGTGAAGATGATCCTTTCGCGCGGCGACAAGTACTGGCGCGGCTCCTGCGGCATGCGCTTCGACGGCCCCGAGGGTTGGGTTTCCGTGGCCGATGGTTATTCGAAGCCGGAAGTCTCCTCGCCCGCCCTCATGTCCGACTTCAAGAAAATCGTGGGCGACTACATGGCCCGCACCGAGCGCCCGATGAGCCACATGCGCGACCTCCTCAACTGCGTCAGGACGCGCCGCCCCACCGTGGCCAACCCGGTCGTGATGCACAAGTCCATGAGCACCGTCCACGCCGCCAACATCTGCATGTGGCTCAAGCGCGACATGAAGTACGACCCGGTCAAGGAGGAGTTCATCAACGATCCGGAGGCCAACCGGCTGCGCTCGCGCGCCATGCGGGAACCGTGGATTATCTGAAAACCAACCCAACCCGGAAGGGAAATGCGCCATGTCCAGGTCGAAGAAGGTCCTCGTTGTGCTTGCCGTGATGCTGATCATCGGTGCCGCGGCGTCGGTCGGCCAGGCCGCCGAGCCCTCCGCCAAGGAGCAGGAGGCCAAGCTCATCGCCGTCCTGAAATCGGATGCGCCGCAGAAAGAGAAGTCCGACGCCTGCCGCGAACTGGCCCGCGTCGCCACCAAGGACGCCGTGCCCGTGCTGGCCGCGCTTCTGGCCGACGAGAAGCTCTCGCACATGGCCCGCTACGGCCTGGAGACGATCCCCGACCCCGCCGTCGACGAGGCCCTGCGCGACGCGCTGGGGAAACTCAAGGGCCGGCCGCTGGTCGGCGTGATCGGCAGCCTCGGGGTGCGGCGCGACGCCAAGGCCATCGACGCGTTGGCCAAACTGCTCCAGGATTCCAACCCGGACGTGGTGCAGACCACCGCCCGGTCGCTGGGCAGGATCGGCACCTCGGCGGCCGCCAAGGCGCTCGGCGACGTGCTGGCCAACGTGTCGGTGCCCAACCAGTTGGCGGTCTGCGAAGGGCTGCTGCGCTGCGCCGAAACGCTGGCCGCCAAGGGTGGGAAGGACGAGGCCCTGGCGATTTACGATCGGCTGCGCGGCTTGCAGGGGCCGCACCAGGTCCGCACGGGGGGGCTGCGCGGCGCGGTTCTGCTGCGCGAGAAAGACGGTCTGCCGATCCTGATGCAGGCCCTTCGCGGCGATGATTTCGTCCTGTTCGAAGCCGCCGCCCGGACCTCGCTCGAAATGCCGGGCGCCGACGTGACGCAGGCCTTGGCGGCCGAGCTGGGTAAACTCCCCGCCGGCAAGCAGGTCCTCGTGATCCAGACGCTCGGCAACCGCGGCGACGCCGGGGCGCTGGCCGCGCTCTCGGCCGCCGCCAAGAGCGGCGAGAAGACCATCCGCGTAGCGGCCATCCACGCCGTGTCGCAGATTGCCAGTGCCGCCGCCGCGCCGGTGTTCGTTGATCTGCTCGGAGACGCCGATCGCGAGGTGGCCCAGGCCGCGAAAGACGGCTTGGCCGCGCTGCCGGGCCGGGAGGTCGATACCGCTCTCGCGGCCATGCTGAGCCAGCCCGATGCCAGCGTGCGCATCCGCGCCATCGAAATGCTCGGCCAGCGCCGCAACACGAGCGCCCTGCCGGCGTTCCTGAAAGCCGCCGAGGATGCTGAGGAAGGGGTGCGCCTCGCCGGCATCAAGGCCCTGAGCGACGTGGCGGGCGGCGATGAAATGCCGGCCATGCTGGCGCTCCTGATGAAGGCGAAGTCGCCGCAGGACCTGGAGGCGATTGAGGGGGCGGTGGCGGCCATCTGCATCCGGCTCGCCCGCCCGGCGGCCGGCAAAGTCACCATCCAGAAAGCGATCTATGGCGGCTTGCCCGATGGGCCCTCGGCCGACGTCACGCAGAAGGTCGCCGAGATGGTGAAGGCGGGCACCCTGTCGGTGGAAGCCTCCAACGGCAACTTCGGCGATCCCGCCGACGGCATCCCCAAGAAACTGCGAGTGGAGTACACGGTGGACGGGACGGCGCAGGCGAGGACGGTCAGTGAGGGCGAGACCGTCACCCTCACGGCCACCGTCACGCCCCCGGCCTGCGTGGATGCCCTCTGCGAGGCCCTGGCGCTGGCGCCCACGCCGCCGAAGATCGCCCTGCTGCGGGTCCTGCGTTCGGTGGGCGGTTCGAAGGCCCTCAATGCCGTGCGTGCCGCCGCCAAGGACCCGAGCGCCGAGATCAAGGACACCGCCCTGCGCGCCCTGTGCGAGTGGCCGACCGTGGAGGCGCTGCCCGATCTCGCCGAGCTCTCCAGGACCTCCACCGATGCGAAGGTCAAGACGCTGGCGCTGCGCGGCTACATCCGCCTGATCCCCTTACAGGATGCCGCCGCCGAGAAGAAGGTGGCTGCGATCAAAGACGCGATGGCCCTGGCCGAGCGCAACGACGAGAAAAAGCTGGCGCTGGCGGCGCTGGGCGCCATTCCCACGGCCGACGCGCTGGCCCTCGTCGTGCCGCACCTGGCCAGCCCGGACCTGAAGGAAGAGGCGAGCATGGCCGCCGTGGCCATCGCCGAGAAGATCGCGCAGAGCAGCCCGGCCCAGGTCGCCGAAGCCATGCAGCAGGTGTCGAAGGCGACAGCCAACAAGCGAGTCGCCGATCGCGCCAAGGCCCTGCTCAAACAGACGCAGGGCAAGAAATAGCCGCCGCGATGCGAGCCGGAGCGACGGACGACCGGTCGCCGCGGCGACCCGGGCCAGGGTGTGCCACGGTCGGTCTTGCCCGGCCGTGCGTCTTCCCGGAGGGCTGGGGCACGGCGGGACAGGCCCCGCCGTGGCACACTTCAGGCGAGCGCGCTAGTGGTCCGTCACAATTGAAACTGTCGGTAAGGTAAGCGCGGCGGGCAGTCTTGCCCGCCGCGCGGGGGGCAGGACTACCCACCGCGCGAGCCAGTTGAACCCCCAAGAACAAGTGTCACGTGGTGCTACGGCCAGGCCAAGACGACATCCGAAATCCGAAAGAGGAATGAATTCGACACGGGACACTCGTTGCAAGGAGGAGCGGACGATGAGCAGTCACTTGACACGACGTGAGTTTCTTGGAGCCACGGCGATAGGCGCCGGGGCGCTGATGGCCGGCTGCATGGCGAACAGCCCATTGTTGTCATTCGTCAGCGTAAAGCTGAGCGTTTGAGTTGCCTCGTTCGGCGGCCCGGCGGAAAGCGCGCGCGCCTTCGGTCAACTGGTTGGACAGGCTGCCTTTGCCCACTTTCTGGGCTTCGAAATAAGCGCTGCCGCTGACGCAGAAGCTGCCGGAATAGACCGGGCTGCCCTCGACTTTGCGGATCAAATCGGATTCGCCGGTCAGCAGCGAATCATCCGCGTCCATGCGGCCCTCGACGACGGCGCAGTCGACCAGGATTTGATCGCCGGGGCGCACGTGCAAGATATCTCCGACCACAATCT
>JAPLML010000626.1 GCA_026387055.1 Planctomycetota bacterium
CTTGATGACCGTGCCGACGTGGTCGGTCGAGAGTTCCAGCAGGAGGTCGAACTCGTACTCGATGCCTTTGCCCTGCTCGGGCACGAGGCCGATCCGCACAGGCCGGAGGCGCCCCGTCTTCTCGTCCGTCTGCTGGTTCCACTCGGTCTTCGAGCGCATCGTGGCGATGACGTGGCCGGGCCAGTCGGTCAGGGCGTCGATCAGGCGTCGCTGCTTGGGCGTGCCCTCACTCCAGGCCGCCCAGGTGTTTCCGCCGAAGCGGGCCTTGGCCAGCCGGTCCACCTCCTGGAGGAGTTCCTGCCAACCGTGCGAGAGCGAGTCGATGACGAGGACGTCGTACCCCGCCTTCGCCGCCGCCGCGAGCGCCGCGATGTACCCGTCGATGGTCCGGTCGGCCAGTTGGCAGGTGTGGAACTGGAACCGGTCGGCGTATTTCGAGGCCGAGCCGCGCTCGGTGTCGATGACGGCGATGCGCCCGCCGATGCCGGTGGCCATCCGCAGGGCCGACATCGTCTTGCCGCTCCCGGACGGCCCCGTCAGCGCCGCCCGGAGTTTCGCCTGGGCCTTGGTGGCAGGTTGGAACTGCACGGTTGTCATGGTCTTTCTCCGATCCTGGTTCCTCGCTCGTCCTCGCGGCGCAGGCGCCGCGCTTCACGGTCGCGCCGCCGCTCAATGCGCCGCATGGACTTCTCGGTCCGGGGCAACTCGCCCGGGCCGTTGTCGTAGCCACACCACGGGCAATCCAAGCCGGTCGCCGCGGCGACCACGCGAAACTCCCGGCCGCAGGCCTCGCAGGTAATCACAGCAACCCCTTCGCCTCTGCGGCGGCGCGGGCGAGGCACCGCTGGTGCCGAAGCTCGATTTGCGCCTGGTTGATCTTGCCGATGCAGCAGTCGGCGTACCGCTTGCCGCCCCCGCAGGGACACGGATGGTTGTGGATGCGCCGCTCGTGGGCCGCCAGGCGCCGGGCCCGCTTCTCCGCCGGGTCGGCGGTCGGCAGGTCGTCACGGAACCCGTACCGGTACGCCTGGGTATCCATCCGATGGCTCCTGTCCTTGATTCCTATCTAGTGGCCACTGACTACCTATGCCGTCTGTCCGGAATCTGTCCGCCGGGCCGCGGGGTTTCCGCGAGACCGGCGGCCTCGAAGGCTTCCCGGATTTGCGCCACTGCCTTGCGGACTTGCCGACGGGAAATACCCAGGTCGCGGGCGACGGCAGCTTCACTCTCCTCTTTCAGCCAGACAGCCATTTCTTGCAGGTGGGGCGGGAGGCCGGCCAGAATCTGGGCGAGGTCGATGGTCCGCACGCGGTCCTCGTCATCCCTCCGGCACGCGCCGCCGCAGCGGCGGCGCAGATCCGCGTTCTCGATGGTCTCCGCCAGGGTGCTTTCGCGATCCGTTCCCGAGAAGGCGGGGTCTGCAAGCGACAGGACGCGGAAACCGGCGGCACGCTTCAGGCGGCGCCGATCGCGCAGGATCATCGCGACGGCGGAGTCGACGACTCGCGCGATGAACGTGCGGATGGAGCCCCGCGCTGGATCGAAGAGGTGGGCCGCCTTGAGGATGTGGGCCACCAGTTCCTGCGCCACGTCCGGCTGGTCGGACCGGCTGAAACCGGGCTTGCGAACCAACTGGCGGGCCTTGATACTGATCAACTTCTGGACATACTCTGTCGTGAGTGCAGCGTGAATCGGATGGACACCCATGGCGTGCCTCCGTGGGCCGGAGGCGGAGGCACTTGGGTGTCAGCCGAAGGCGCGCGGACCGTCCGCGCCACCCGACGCGCAAGAAAAACGGAGGGTGTTGAGTTGTCGCTCCGGCGACACCCAACACCCTCCGCTCCTCGCGGCCGGTGTGTTAGCCTGTCGGTCTGTTCAGATTGTCTGCAACGGGCGGCCGGGCGCTAGGCGCGGGGCCGCTCTTCAAGGGTCATCTCATAGGGCAACCCGTCCCGCACCTCCAGGACGGCAATGACGCCGTCGCCGAGGCGGTCGAACTCCTCAAAGAGGTCGATGACCCGCTGCTTGAGTACGAAATCCCTGAGTTCGGTCTCCCGGCGCCGATGGTTCGGGCCGGTCAACCGGTGGTTGCGGTAGAGGCGCGGCAGGGGGTTGAGCAGCGGCTCGCGGCCCACGACGACCAAGCATTGGATCTCCCCAAAGCCGATCCGCTGCATGGCCTCGACTAGCCAGCGGCGGCCGGGCAAGAGGTGGGACTTGCGCAGCGCCCGCGGGGGCGGGCGTTTGGGCTTCTGCGGTATCAACTTTGCGCCGGGCTCGCGGAGCCTGACGGCCTCTGAATCGAACCGATGGGGAGACGGCGACTCGTGCGGCGAAGGACGGACTTCCTTTTTCACACCGAACCCTCCCGAAGGAGGGTCCTGTCGGCCCACTACCTCTCCCGCAGCCGCTGACCAGTCAGCGACCGGTGGGCGGGATTCGCAAGGACGCGGTTGGATGTTAGCACAAAGTTAGGGTTTGTCAAGCGTCAGACAAACATTTTTTCACGGTCGTAACTCCCTTTTAGAAAAGGACTTGGCGCTGTGAAGTCCTGGCGTCGTCTCCGCAGTGCGATGAAGCGCCTGAGGCCAGCAGGCGCAGTGCCAAGATGACGCTACCCGTCATCGGAATCGAAGGAGAGGCAAGGGGACAGCGGAGGCGGCCTGTCCCCGACCGGGAAAACGCGCCTTCGGGAGCCCACGGACACGGGCCTGGACGCTGTTCGGAGGGCTCCGCAAGGGCTTGCGACACCTGGAATTCGTTTGTCGAAACGCCCAAGCCCGGTAGAATCGTGAACATCGCTGACGGTGGTCGTCAGCGAGCAGTCATCTGGGAAATGTCGGCTGAAAGGTCCCCCGCGGTGAAGATCCTGACCATCGTCGGTGCGCGGCCGCAGTTCATCAAGGCGGCGGCGGTCGGCCGGGCCGTGGCGGCCCACAATGCCGCCGGCGGACTCCAGGTGGACGAACGCATCGTCCACACCGGCCAACACTATGACGAGAACATGTCGGCGGCGTTCTTCGAGCAGCTCGGTCTGCGGGAACCGGCGGTCAACCTGGGCGTGGGCTCCGG
>JAPLML010000150.1 GCA_026387055.1 Planctomycetota bacterium
GCCGCCGCCCGCGCCGCCGGGGCGGTACCCGCCGCCGCCCGACCCGCTGCGGACGGCCTTCGGCGCGTTTGCGGCCGCGCGGCCGATCGAGGACCGCATCGTCGAGAACATCGACGGGCACTACTGGCAGTTCCTCGCGCGGCGGTACTCCGAGGACGTCGCCGTCTACAACCGCGAGCACGGGACGCACCTCGCCAGTTATGACGACGTGTTCCTGGAGCGGCGCGTGCCGGCGCAGGCGCGGCAGCGCGAGGACTGGGAGGAGTACGTGCGGGAGCTCCTGCCCCTGCGGTTCATCCGCCTGGAGGCGTCGCTTGGGCCGGCGTTCCGCGAGTACCTCGGCGGGAAGGTCTACGCGAACATCGGCGAGCTGAACGCCCGCTACGGCACGTCGTACCCGTCGTTCGGCGAGGTGCCGATGCCCACGCGCGCGCCGGCGTCGGCCCTCGAGGCGATCGACTGGGGGGGCTTTCTGCGCGACCGGGCGCGGTGCCCGCCGGAGCGGATCGAGGTCTTCGGCCCGCGCCAGATGTTCGAGGCGTTCGTGGCCGCGCGCCGCGGCGTGCCGGTGGCGCAGGTCGGCAACCTGCGCCTGCCGATCGCCGCCGCGGACTACCACGACTGCCTGGCGCGGCGGGGGGAGCTCCGGTGGGAGTTCACGACGCGCAATTATAAGCATGTGCTGGAATACATCCTTCTCCACGGCCGCGGCATCGCGAATACCGTGATCTACTGCCTGCTGGCGATCGGCACGTCGCTGGTCGTGAATCCCCTGGCGGCGTACGCGATGAGCCGGTACCGGCTGCCCGGCACGTACAAGGTGCTCCTGTTCTGCATGGCGACGATGGCGTTCCCCGGGGCGGTGACGATGATCCCGTCGTTCCTGCTGATGAAGCGGTTCCCGCTGTTTCCGCTCCTCGGCGGCGGCGCGGCATTCATCCTTACGCTGTGGATGCTGGCGAGGTGGCGGCCGCCGTGGCGCGAGTGGCGGCGGATGGTCCTCGCCCTGGCCGCGGGCCTTGTGGTCGGCGTGTGGGCGGTGCCGACGGTCGTCGGGCGGCCGTACGTCAGCCTCCTCAACACGTTTGCCGCGCTGGTGCTGCCGGGGATGGCGAACGGCTTCTTCATCTTCCTCCTCAAAGGCTTCTTCGACAGCCTGCCGCGCGAATTGTACGAGGCGGCCGACATCGACGGGGCGGGGGAATGGACCAAGTTCTGGACCCTCACGATGAACCTCTCGAAGCCGATCCTGGCGGTCATCGCCCTTGGGGCCTTCACAGGGGCCTACAGCGCGTTTATGATGGCCCTCATTATCATCCCCGATACCCAGATGTGGACGCTGATGGTGTGGATCTTCCAGCTTCAGACGCAGTCGCACGCGGCCGTGGTGTACGCGGCCCTGGTGCTGGCGGCGGTCCCCACCTTCGTCGTGTTCGTGCTGTGCCAGAACATCATCATCCGCGGGATTGTGTTGCCGGTGGAGAAATTGCGCGTACCGAAAGGAGATGGGCTTATGAGTACTACAACGCCACTTCGCGCGGCGGGTCTCCCGACCCGCCGCGCACCTGCGTTTTCTCGCCGCCCGGGAGCAATTGCCGCGCGGTGGGTCAGGAGACCCACCGCGTACGAGGTTAAGTGGCGTTGCAGTATGAGGAAGGCGCTCGGCACTGCGATGGCGGCGGCCGCGATGGTCGTGCTCGCCGTGGCATCGGAGGGTGCACGCGGCGAGGCGGTCGCCTCGGCCCAGGCCGTCGGCGTCGTCAGCCACGTCAAGGTCCTCTCGGACAAGGTGCCCGACGTCTCGAGCATGGAGGCGTGGAAGAAGGCGTTCATCAAGGAGGACATGACGGACCAAGAGAAGATGCTCGCGGCCTTCAGGTCGCGCGTGGCGCTGGTGTACCAGGACGCCCCGCCGCGCGAGCTCCTGACGGGCGAGGGGTGCACCCACGACATGATCAAGGAGTTCAACGTCTACGGCTACGGCATGTGCTGCTGCGCGTCGGCGAACATCGAGGCGATGGGGCGGTACCTGGGTCTCGAGGCCCGCGGCTGGGGCATCATCGGCCACAGCGTGCCGGAGGTGAAGTGGAACGGCGCCTGGCACATGCTCGACGCGTCGCTCATCAACTACTTCCCGAAGCCCGACGGCACGATCGCCGGCGTCGAGGAGATCTGCGCCGCCGTGCAGGGGTGGCTGGAGAAGAACCCCGAGTACAAGGGCAACGATCAGAAGCTCCGGCAGTTCCACCAGGCCGGCGGCTGGACGGGGTGGAAGAAGGGCCCGGAGCTCCTGGCCGCGTGCCCGTTCTACGACCCCACGGGCTGGTGGCCCGCCAAGACGCACGGCTGGTACGCCACGATGCAGGAGTACGACGGCCGCCAGAAGACGCCGTTCATCTATGAATACGGATATTCTCAAGGCTACGAGGTGAACATCCAGCTTCGCCAAGGCGAGCGCCTCACCCGCCACTGGTTCAACAAGGGCCTGCACACAAACGGCGTGGCGGGCGGCGGCGACGCCCCGGGGTGCCTCAAGGAGAAGGTCGGCCAGGGGCCGCTGGCGTACGCGGTGAAGTACGGCGACCTGACGCGGGAGCGGATCGGAAGCGCCGTCCTCGAGTACGACGTGCCGCTCGCCGACGGCTCGTGGCGCCGCGCGGCCCTCAAAGCCGAGAACCTGGCCGCCAAGTCCGAGGACGGCCAGGGCCCGGCCGTGCACGTCAAGGACGCCGCCCAGCCGGGCATCCTCGAAATCCGCATGCCTACGCCGTACGTCTACCTGACCGGCCGGCTCACGTTCACCGCCGCCGTGGGGCAGGGCGGCAAGGTCCGCGTCTTCTTCTCCGACAACAACGGCCTCGACTGGCGCGAGATTGCGGCGGTCGAGCAGGCGGGCGAGCAGGCGGTGGACCTCCAGAAGCTCGTGGTGCGCCGGTACGACTACCGGTTGCGGCTGGTCCTGAGCGGCAAGGGCACGGGCCTCGACGCACTGAAGATCGTGCACGACCTCCAGCTCTCGCAGCG
>JAPLML010000092.1 GCA_026387055.1 Planctomycetota bacterium
GAAGAGCGATTTCTTGGCGGGGTTCGACGCCACGGCCACGATCAGCCGGTCGAACAGGCCCGCCCCGCGGCGGATGATGTCCAGGTGGCCCCGCGTGATGGGGTCGAACACGCCGGGATACACAGCCGTCTTCTGGGTGCTCATGGGCGCGACCTCCAGCCAATCGGGGCCTTGCGTAAGGCGCGATCTCCCGCCGCTCCCGCGTTGGGCTCGGAGGCGTCGGGCTTGTCTTCGGCGATTGTAGGAGAGTTTCCACGCACGGGCAACATGAAACGGAATCTTGACAGACGCTAAGCGGGGGCGATATAGTCGCAATCGGTGACCTATGAGACAAGGGCTTCTCGTTCTGGTCTTGGCGCTGGTCGCGGGCGGGTGCAGCGGCATGTCGCTTCGCCCCTCGCAGAGCGCGGACATGGCGACGGGCGACCGCCAGTGCGTCTTCGAGGCCGCCCGCGAGGTCCTCGCCAGGCATTTCGAGGTGTCCGAGGCAGGGGATCATTGAGACGCGGCCGCAGGTCTTCGAGAAGTCGCGGGCCGGGACGCTGGCCGACTTCCGCGGCGCGGGCGGCCGGTGGCGCCGGACCGCCTACTTCGAGATGAGCCCGGGGGAGATGAGCGTGACCGTCCGCCTCGCGGTCCGCCTGGAGCGCGAGGCTACCGCGGCGGCCGAGGCCATGACCGAGGCGCAGAGCGATGCGCGGGAAAGCGAGCTGCCGCGCGTCGGCCCGCGCTACCAGAAGCCCGCGAGCAAGCCGGCGTCACAGGTCTGGATGGACATGGGCTACGATGCTGGCCTCGCGCGAGAGCTTCTGGCGGCCATCGCCGAGCGGGTCCGCCAGGTGGAGCGCGGCGACAAGCTTCCGCCGGGCCTGTCGCCGAAGGAGGCCGCCGAGGAGACCCGGCGCCTTGGCGCCGAGCTCAACCGGTAGGCCCCGCGCCCGGGCCGTGGCCTGCCGCTGTCCTGAGTGCCCCCATCGTCCAGCGGCCTAGGATATCGGGATCTCTTTCCGAAGACAGAGGTTCGAATCCTCTTGGGGGCTCTTGCGCAAGGATCGCGGCCGATGAGCGAAGGGGAGGGGTTTCAGAGCTTCGCCGGGGCGCTGGGGTGGCTGGATTTCGCGGTCGTCGCCGGCGCCATCGGCGTGCTCCTGTCATCGCCTACCTGAGCGGCCGGCGGGAGAAGGACACCCAGGACTTTTTTCTCGGCGAGCGGCGCGTCCCGTCGATCATCGCCTCGCTCTCGTTCGTGGCCACGGAAATCAGCGCGATGACCATCGCGGCCGTCCCGGCGGCGGGGTACCGCGAGAACTGGCAGTACCTCCAGTTCTTCATCGGCTCGGCGGCCGCCAAGGTCCTGATCGCGCTGCTCTTCATCCCCGCGTTCTACAAATACAAATGCACCACGGTGTATGAGTTTCTCCGGCACCGTTTCGGACCCGAGACGCAGTACGCCGGTTCGGTGTTCTTCTTCATCACGCGGCTGCTCGCGTCGGGGGTGCGGCTCTTCGTGGCCTGCTCGGCCGTGTCGATCATCCTCGACTGGCGGCTGGAGCTGACGCTGGTGCTCTTCACGATCGTCAGCACGGCGTTCATCGCGTTCGGCGGCATCAAGGCGGTCGTCTGGACGGGGGCGTTCGAGGCCACGGTCTTCTTCGCGGCCGCGCTGGCGGTGATCGGGTACTTGCTGACGCACATCGCCGGCGGCCTGCCGGAGGCCTGGCGCGTGGCGGGGGAGGGCGGGCGGCTCAGCCTCTTCAACGTGCAAGCGAACCTGACCGACCCGAAGACGCTGTGGGGCGCCTCGGCCAACGCGTTCTTCGTGGGCCTGGCCGTCTTCGGAACCGACCAGGAGATGATGCAGCGGCTGCTGACCGTCGAGTCGCGGCGGTCGAGCCAGAAGGCCCTCGTCGGCACCATCGCGGCCACGCTGCCGCTGGTCATGGCGTACCTGGCGGTGGGAACGCTTCTCTATGTGTTCTACCAGCAGAATTCGTCCTTGCCGCGGCCGGACAACAGCGACAAGATCCTCTCGCATTTCACGGTCCAGGCGCTTCCGTTCGGCCTGAAGGGGCTCGTGCTGGCGGCCATTATCCTGGCGAGCATCGACAGCCCCCTGAACTCGCTCACGTCCTCGTTCATCACCGACATCTACCGGCCGCTCATGCGGAAGGGGGCGTCGGAGAGGCATTACCTGTGGGTCTCGCGGGCCGGGGTGGTGGCGTTCGGCATCCTGCTGATCATGATTGCGTGGCCGTGCCAGAAGATCGAGGGCATCCTGTGGGTCGGCCTCCAGGTGTTCACCGTGACCGGCGGGGCGACGCTCGGCGTGTTCCTGTTGGGCCTCGTGACGAAGCGGGCGGTCAACCGCGGCAACGTCGTGGCGATGGTCACGAGTTCGGTCGCCATGGGGGTCGCCATTTACGCGTCGGAGGTGGGCATCGGCGGCTGGAAACTGGAGATCGGCTGGACGTGGCTCATCGTGATCGGCACGGCCATCACGTTCGGCCTGGGGTACCTGTTCAGCCTGGTTGGCGGAGAGGCCAAGCCTGACCGGCAACGGCCACCGGGCGATGGTCTGTAGCGGCTGACAGCGCCCCAGGGTCCTGCCTGGCGCCGCCAGGCTGGCACGAGAAGTTTCCTGGAACAGAAGTTTCCTGGAACTTGCCGCTCCCCGATGTATCTAATAAACTCGGCCGGACGAATCGGTGGCGCAGGACGTGCGCCCCCTGGGGTCCGAAAGGGGGAAGCCATGAAAGTCGCCCTCGTGGGAGCCGAGTTGGAGGAGAACCTGGCGCTTCGTTGTGTGCACGCCGTCCTGGCGCAGGCGGGGCACGAGACCGCGATCCTCGATTTCCACGCCCCCGAGCAGGTTCCGATGATCGTGAGGCGCCTGGTCGAGTTCGGCCCGGCGGTCGTCGGGCTCTCGATGGTCTTTACGGCGCGGGCGCGCGAGTTTGTGGCGCTGGCCGAGGGGCTGCGTGCCGCCGGCTACCGCGGCCACGTGACGGCCGGCGGTCACTTCGCCTCGTTCCATGCGGCGGACCTGCTCCGTGACGTTGGCGCGATCGACTCCATCGTCCACGGGGAAGGAGAGGAAACGCTCGTCGACCTCCTCGCCCACCTGGGCGACCCTCGCGGCGTCGCGGGCGTTTCGTATCGCGACGCCGAAGGCAAGGTCGCGAGCGCGCCGCGCCGGCCGCACCCGGATGACCTGGACTCGCGGCCGTGGCCCACGCGGCCGGCCCAGTTCCACACGTACCTCGGCCTGCCCATCGCCAACATGCTCTCGGGCCGTGGCTGTTTCGCCAACTGCCACTTCTGTTCCATCAACGCGTGGTACCGGGAGAACCCGGGCCGGCGGTTCCGCCAGCGCGACGCGGCGCGCGTCGCCGAGGAGATGGCCGACCTGTATCACCACAGGGGCGTGCGGATCTTCAACTTCCACGACGACAACTTCTTCCTGCCCGACGAGGCCGCCAACCTGGAGCGATTCCGCGATCTGAAGCGGCGCCTCGATGGCCTCGGCCTGGGCCGCATCGCCATCCAGGTCAAGGCCCGGCCCGACAGCGTCACGCGCCCCGTCATGGATGTGCTCATGGAGGTCGGCCTCTTCCGCGTCTTCCTCGGCGTTGAGAGCAACGCGGTGGCGGGCCTCAAGGCCCTGGGCCGGGGCATCCGCCGCGAGCAGAACCACGAGGCCCTGCGGATCCTCCGTGGCCTGAACGTCCACACCACCTTCAATCTGCTGATGTTCGAGCCCGACGCGACCCTCGGCGACCTGCGAGACAACATCGCGTTCATCCGCCAGTGGGCCGACGTGCCGCTCAATTTCGGCCGCGTGGAGGTCTACAGCGGCACCGCCTTGGAGCGGCGGTTGCGGGCCGAGGGCCGCCTCCTCGGCGATTTCTGGGGCTACACCTACGGCCTCGCCGACCCGGCGTCGGCAGTCGTTTACGAGATGTTCCGCGAGGTCTTCCTGCCGCGCAACTTCGACGACGAGGCAATGAACCTCCTCGCGATGCGCCTGGACCACTCCTACCACTTGCTGGCGCACTTCTGGCCCGACCGCGACACACCTGGCCTGCGACGGGCCGTCAAGGGGTTCATCCGCAAGCTCAACGAGCACAGTGCCGACCTGCTGGAAGTCATGGTCGCCCGGGCGGAGCGGCACACGCCGGCGGAGGCCGGGGTTCCCGGCCTCATCGCGGATCTGGCGGCCGCCCGCGCCGCCTTCGACGCCAAGGCCGCGGGCCGGTGGGAGGACCTCATGGAGAAAGTGCGCTTGGCGGCGGGGAAGCACGCGGCGCGGGGCAGCCTGGCCCGGGCGGCGTCGGCGGCGGCCGCCGCGGCCCTGATGGTCACGGTGATCGGGGGCACGGCTGGCTGCGAGATGATGCCGGCGCCGCGCAAACAGGCGGCGCCCACGGACCGTCCCACGGACCGTCCGCTCTCCCCGGAAGAAAGCAAGGCCGTCGAGGAGCGCAGTCACCGGCAGTACCTGGCTGGCCTCAACTCCGTGACCCCTCAATTACTGCGCGGGTGGGAAGAGGATGTCGAGATCCGCCTCATCCTCAGTTCCCAAGGGACGGTGTCCTCGGCGGACGTGAAGCTGCCGCCCCGGGCCCAGGAGCCGGCGCACGAAAAGGCGCTGGTCGACCAGATCAAGACATGGACCTTCCCCTCAATCAAGCAGGCTGGCTCGTGCACCCTGGTCCTGAGGCTGCACGGCCCAGGGTGGGGCATGTGCGAGTACATGGAACATCCTCGCCCACCGCGGGCCAAGTAGCCGCCCCGGCCGCGCCGCTTCTTTTCTTGACGCTTCGTACCCCTTTCGCATACGATGCCCGCTTGCGGCACAAGCAGCGGATGCCGCTTCCCGGTGGAATGAAGGAGGCTAGACCATGCGGCGCGGACTCGTGATGCTACTGCTCATCGGATTGGCGGGGCTTTTCCTGGCGGGATGCTCGGGCGAGCCGGCCAAGCCCGGCGATGCCGACAAGCGCAAGGCGAGCGCCGACAAGCCCCTGAAACTCGCCGTGATCCCCAAGGGCACCATGCACGTCTTCTGGAAGTCGGTCCACGCGGGCGCCGTGAAGGCCGAGAAAGAACTGCCGAACGTCAGCATCATCTGGCAGGGCCCGGTGCAGGAGGATGACCGGCGGGCGCAGATCGACCTCGTCGAGACGTTCATCCAGAAGCGCGTCGACGGCATCGTGCTGGCGCCGCTGGACGATAGGGCCCTCATCACCCCGGTGCTGGCCGCCAAGAAGGCCGGCATCCCCGTCGTGATCATCGACTCCGACCTCGCGGATCCCGAGGCCTACGTCAGCTTCGTCGCCACCGACAACCACAAGGGCGGCATGATGGGCGCCCAGTGCCTGGCCAAGCTCGTGGGCGATAAAGGCAAGGTCATCCTGCTGCGGTACCAGGTCGGCAGCGCCTCGACCGAGAACCGCGAGAAGGGCTTCATGGAGGAGATCGCCAAGCACACCGGCATCCAGGTTGTCTCCAGCGACCAGCAGGCCTGGGCGACGGTCGAGTCGGCGATGACGGCCGCCCAGTCCCTCCTCACCAAGTTCGGCGAGGGGCAGGTCGACGGCATAGGGCCTCGTGGTGCAGAACCCCGTCCGGATGGGCCACGACGGCGTGGCCACGATGGTCGCCCACCTGCGGGGGCAGAAGGTCGAGAGGCGGGTCGACACCGGCGTGACCCTGGTGACGCCGGAGAACCTGCCGGATCCGAAGATCCAGGAGCTCGTTCATCCGGCGCTGGAATAGCTGCCGTCTGCCGCCGACGTGCCACGGGTTGCTTGCCAACCCGTGATTATCATAGTCTGTTCTCCATATTGTGTTAAGCAATATGGAAGAGAGGCAACAATAACCACGGGTTGACCAGCAACCCGTGGCACATGAGAAAAGCCACACTGTGCACGTATACGGTGTGCGCGGCGGGTCAGGAGACCCGCCGCGCAGAGTTGTCTTGCAGCAGCCGAAGAGCGGAGTGATACGCATGCCCGCCGATCCATCCCCAGGCGTCCCATCGCCGCCGGCGCCGGCCGTGCGGCTCCGGATGACGGGCATCCATAAGTCCTTCGGCTCCACGAAGGCCCTGGTGGGCGTGGACCTGGAGGTCCGCCCCGGCGAGGTCCACGCCCTCGTGGGCGAGAACGGCGCGGGTAAGAGCACCCTCATGAAGGTCCTCTCGGGGGCGCTTCAGCCCGACGCCGGTCGGATGGTCCTCGACGGCGCCGCCTACGCCCCGCGCGGCCCGCTGGAGGCCCGCGCCGCCGGCGTGGCGATGATCTACCAGGAGCTCAGCCTCGCGCCGGACCTCTCGGTCGAGGAGAACGTCCTCCTGGGCGTCGAGCCGTCGGCCTTCGGCTTCGTGCGCCGCCGCGAGATGCGCCGGGTGGTCCAGGAATCGCTGGGGCTGCTGCACCATCCCGACATCCACCCGGCGGGGCGGGTGCGCGACCTCAGCATCGGTGCGCAGCAACTGGTGGAGGTGGCGCGGGCGCTGGCAGCCCGGGCGCGGGTCGTCGTCATGGACGAGCCCACCTCCAGCCTCTCCCAGGCTGACACCGAGGTCCTGTTCGAGGTCATCCGCCGGCTGCGGGACTCCGGCGTCAGCGTCATCTACATCAGTCATTTTCTTGAGGAGGTCCGGGCGGTGGCCGACCGGTTCTCGGTCCTGCGGGATGGGCAGTCGGTCGGCAGCGGCGCCGTGGCCTCGACCCCGACGAGCGAGATCATCCGCCTGATGGTCGGGCGGGAGCTCGCCGACGTGTACCGCCGCACGCCGCACGAGATCGGCGGGCCGGTCCTCGACCTGGCGGCCCTCAGCGGCCGCAAGCTGCCGCACGGGGCCGACCTGGAGCTGCGGCGGGGCGAGATCCTCGGCATCTCGGGCCTGATCGGCTCGGGGCGGACGGAGCTCGTGCGGGCGGTCTTCGGCCTCGACCCGGTCGTCTCCGGCCGGGTCCGCGTGGCGGGCGTCTCGACGACCGGCTGGGGTCCGCCGCGGATGCTCGATCGGGGGGTGGGCCTCCTGTCGGAGGACCGCAAGACCGAGGGCCTCGCGCCGAATCTCACCGTGGCCGACAACCTGACCTTAAGCCGCCTCAAGCCGTACGTGCGGTGGGGCCTCCTGAGCCGGCGCGGGATGCGCGACGCGACGGGCGAGTGGATCCGCCGCCTCGGCATCCGCACGCAGGGGCCCGACCAGCCCATCACCGGCCTCTCGGGCGGGAACCAGCAGAAGGTGGCCCTCGCGCGGCTGCTGCACCAGCAGGCGGAGGTGCTCCTGCTGGACGAGCCGACGCGCGGCATCGACGTGGGCTCAAAGGCCGACATCTACGCCCTCATCGGCGAACTGGCCGCCCAGGACAAGGCGATCCTGTGGATCTCGAGCTATCTACCTGAGCTCCTCGGCGTGTGCGATTCGCTGGCGGTGATGCACCGCGGTCTCTTGAGCGAGAAGCGCCCCGTGAGCGGGTGGACGCCGGAGGCCATCATGCGCGTGGCGACGGGCGGCGATGAAGGAATGGCGGATTGACCGGCGGTCAGGAGACCCGTATGTGTTTGGCGTGACGCCAGATTGCCGGGTGGCACGGCCACGCGCCGTTGCGTGCCCGTGCAAGTTCACGCACGGGAGCAAGCACGGCCACGCCCCGGCGCGTGACCGTGCCACCCGCGCTAAACAGGTACGGAGACCCGCCGCGCAACCGCTGGAGCCGGACGATCGCCGCCAACAGGCGTACAAGGAGAGCCAGGCTTTGAGGCAAGCGGGTCCCACAGCGTGGGTCGCGGCGCCGGCGCCCGCCGTCGGGCGACGGTTGTTCAACCTCCTCGGTCCCCTGGCCGGCCTGGTGCTCATCATTTTCGTCGGCGGCTTGGCGGAGTACTTCAAGGAGGGCTCGGTCAACTACTGGTCGCCGCAGAACCAGTGCCTCATTCTGACTCAGACGGTCATGGTGGCGATCGGCGCCATCGGCATGACGATGATCATCATCTCGGGGGGCATTGACCTGTCGGTAGGCAGCGTCGTGGCCCTGTCGGCGGTGGCGGCGGCGTGGGTCGTCCGGGCGTTGGCCGTGGCCCTCTCACCCCAGGCCCAGCAGATGCTGGCCGGCGGCGCCCCCTTCGCCGAGGTCCTCCGCACGGCGGACCTCGCCCTGATGGGCGATGCCGCCTTCTGGGTGCCCCTGGTCGCTCTGGCGGTGGGCATTGCCGTCGGCATGGCCGCCGGCGCGGTCAACGGCGGGCTGATTACCGGCCTGAAGCTGGCGCCCTTCATCATCACGCTCGGCATGATGACCTTTGCGCGCGGTTCGGCGAAGTGGGTCGCGAACATGCAGCGCATCGACACGCCGTCGAACGGGATCATGGAGTTCACCAAGGCCAAGCTGACGCTCTTCAGCGTCAGCGCCGAACCTGTGGCGGGCGGGCAGGGATCCGCCGCGCTGTTCGATTTCTCGTGGTTCAGTTTCCACGTGCCGTGGTGGCCGGAGCGTTGGGTCGGCCCGGTGGCGACCTCGTGGGCCGTGCTTCTGACGATCGTGCTGGCGGTCGCCGCCATCCTCCTGCTGACGCGGATGCGGTTCGGGCGCCACATCTTCGCCATCGGCTCGAACGAGGCGACCGCGCGGCTGTGCGGCGTCCGGGTCGAACGCACCAAGATCGTCATCTACATGCTGGCGGGCGCGCTGTTCGGGCTGGCGGGCGTGACCGACTACGGGCGCCTGAGCGTCGGCGACCCCACGACCGCCATCGGCAAGGAACTCGATATCATTGCGGCGGTGGTCATCGGAGGCGGGTCGCTCAGCGGCGGTTCCGGCAGCATCTTCGGCGCGCTGATCGGCGCCCTCCTGATGGCCCACCTGCGGAACCTCTGCGTCCACCTGGGCCTGCCGAACTTCGTGCAGGAGATGGTCGTCGGCGTCGTGATCGTCGTGGCCGTGGCCGTCGACCGCCTGCGGCAGAAGAAGAAAGAGTAGGGGCGGGCGGCGGAGTTTGCGTTTCGGCGAGGCGCCGTTGTTTAGCCGCGGCCGGTACGGCCGCGAGATTTCGTCGGGTGCGCCATCCTCGTCGCGTACGTGTTTAGCGTGGGTGGCACGGTCACGCGCTGTTGCGTGACCGTGCTTGCTCCCCCACGTGACCACACACGGCCCTACTCTCGTAAGAGGCTCCGCCCGTCGATGTCGGTGGGAACGGGGCGGCCCAGCAGTTCGAGGATCGTCGGCAGGGCGTCCACCGCGCGGACGGCTTTCGTGCGGCGCTCGTGCGGAACGCCCGGCCCCGCCAGGAGCAGGACCGTGAGCATCTCTTCCGGCCGCACGCCGCCGTGGCCCGCCTTGTTGTGGTTCCTGAAGTCCCAGCCGGGGGCGGCAAAGACGAGGATGTCGCCGGCCCGCTCGGCGTCGAAGTAGACCACGATCTGGGGGATGAGGTCGGGGTACGGCGATCCGGCCGTGGCGGCGAGCCACTCGCGGTCGTCGTGGGCCGATCCGTCGAGCATCTCGGCCGGGACCGTGGCGGCGTAGCCGAGGGGGTCGTCGCCCTCGACCGTGGCCAGGCGGAACCGCCGGCCTCCGGCCCCCGTTCGCGTGGCTTCCGCGACGCCGTTCTTCGTGACCAGCCGCACCGTGTCCGGCCCGGTCTTGTACGCGAGGAGGTCCACGGCCTCGGCGTCGCGCAGCCGCGCGAGGAGGTCCACGCGCCGGCCGTCGCGGGCGGGATAGGCGCGGAGGTCCCCGGCCGACGGCCGCGCGAGCCAGTTCGGCGCGAAGGCGGCCCCCGCCTCCTTTGCC